>DAOWMX010000303.1 GCA_030642885.1 Anaerolineales bacterium
ACACGCCTGTAGATTTGAGTGTTTTGAAGGATTCGCTGTCGGCAATTAATGTGGGCGTGGAATCGTTTGCCGAAAGCCTGTCGGCTCAGGATGCACCTGTGATCCACGTGGAATGGCGTCCGCCAGCGGGGGGTAACCAGGAGTTGATGTCCATTCTTGAGAGGATGAAGGGTAAATGATCGGAGACCAGGAATGAAGGAGTTTATTGCCGCCTGCGTTCAGATCGCCATTACTCCCAATGACGTAAAAGCTAACGTATCGAAGGGTGTTAGCTGGTTGAAGAAGGCTGTGAGTGAAAATGAAGCCGAGCTTGTCGTTTTTCCAGAGACGGTGACGACCGGTTATGAGACCGGCCTGGATGCCGAGGGCTTATGGGACTTGGTCGATGAAGCCCCGGGATTGATCACCCAGGAGATCCAGGAAGCTGCTGAGGAGCTTGGCGTCTATGTCGTCTGGCCATCCTACCGTCGGGGATCCGTGCGCGGAGAGGTCTACAATTCGTCGATCTTGATAAGTCCGGATGGAGAGATAGTTGGCATCTACGATAAAACTCACCCCGCGCCCTGGGAGCGACGCGATCATGGTGGATGGGCGCTTGTGGGCGATCGCGCTGATGTATATGAAACCGAGCTGGGCACCCTGGGCATGATCATTTGCTACGACGGAGATTTCCCGGAGTTGTCGCGTATTCTGGCAGTGAAGGGCGCGGAGATGATCATCCGTGTATCTGCACTGCAGCGCAGTTTCGATATTTGGCTCATGACAAATTCCGCCCGAGCCTACGACAACCATGTGTATGTCATTGCCAGCAATCTGGTCGGACGGGATGCGAAGGATAACTTCGGTTTTGGCCATAGTATGATCGTCAACCCGATCGCCTGGCGGTTGGCGCAGGCACGCGGCACTGAAGAAATCATCGCCGCTCGCCTTGACCCCGATCCCCTTCGCTACATCACCTGGGGCAGCAAACATCCACAAAATTTCGATCACCTGGAGGATCGCAACCTCGAACTTTATAAAGAGAGCCTTAAAGAGGCTCGATCTCGCTTCGAGATCGGGAAACGTTTTCGACCGTCGGGGGCAGAGGGCGATAATTGAGGTAGACCATCATTGTTTGATGACTAACTGGCAATAGCAGGCCAGCGTCATTGAGCAGGGGAGGACCCATGGATATTGATAAGGCTAATTCAGAAGCGTGCGAACGAATGATGGAGTCTCGTCCGCTTGTCGTGGGTTTAGGGAAAGCGTTGGAAGTGATCCCGGAAATGCGCGAGGACTTGTTGCTGCACGCCGGACCTCCCATCACCTGGGAAAGGGCGTCTGGACCCATGCGCGGCGCTATTACCGGAGCCTTGATTTTTGAAGGCAAGGCAAAAGACGAAAAAGGCGCCCAGGCTCTGGTTGAGTCAGGCAAGATCGAGCTTGAACCCTGTCATCATCACCAGGCGGTGGGACCGATGGCTGGCATTATATGCCCTTCAATGTCGGTCTATATTCTTGAGGACACGGTCCATGGGAACAAGTCATTTTCTAACCTGAACGAGGGCTATGGCAAAGTGCTGCGTTACGGCGCCTACAGCGAGGAGGTATTAGAGCGCTTACGCTGGATAGAGGAGGTGATGGCTCCGGTCTTGAATGATGCCATCCAGGCCAGCGAGGGGATCGACATCCGGGCGCTTCTGGCCGAAGCGCTGCACATGGGTGACGAAGGCCACAACCGGAACAAAGCCGGTTCGGTACTTTTCACGAAGAGCCTCGCACCATCCATCGTTAGGGTGACCAAAGACTCAGAAGTCGCCGCGCAAATCATAGAGAATTTGGGCGATAACGCTTTGACCGTACTCAACCCCGTCATGGCCGCCTGTAAAGCCATGGTCGATGCGGCTCACGGGATCAAAGGCAGCACCATCGTGAGCGTCATGGCCCGCAACGGCACGGATTTCGGGATTCGGATCAGCGGATTAGGCGATCGATGGTTTACCGCTCCGGTTGCTGTGCCGAAAGGGTTGTACTTCCCGGGTTTCACCGAAGAGGACGCAAGCGGGGATATTGGTGACAGCACCATCACCGAGACGGCAGGCATTGGTGGGTTTGCCATGGCCAGCGCGCCCGCCATCGTCACGTTCGTTAGCGGTACACCAAAAGATGCGATAAACGCCACGCTGGAAATGTATGAAATCTGCTTCACTGAGCATAAATACTTCACGATGCCCCCTCTCGATTTCCGGGGGACGCCGACCGGGATTGACATCCGCAAGGTCGTCGAGAAAGGCATCACTCCACGTGTGAATACGGGTATTGCCCACAAAGACGCAGGGGTAGGACAGGTTGGAGCCGGCCTGGTGCGCCCGCCTATGGAGATGTTTGAGCAGGCACTGGTGGCGTATGCAGAAGAGTACAAGATTTAAAAGCCAAGAGAGAATATTCCCTCTCATGAAAACTTGAAAGTGAGGCTTGAATGGATCGAGATCGTTTTATCAAAACCATGACGGATGCCAAACTTTACGACTTGACCCAGGATTGCAGTATCTTTACGCCTCCCTGGCCGGGGGAAAAATCACTCGAGGTTCATTTTTTCAAACGAGTGACTGGCGCCCATGGGGGAGGGCAGGGGGCGAATGGCCAGATTCTCAATTGGAGCAACACCGTAGGCACGCATTTGGTCGGCGAGCGAGCCTTCCATTCCGCGGGTAGAGCCATCGCCGACGTTGGGTTGAGAGATCTTTGTGGTCAGGGCGTCGTGGTCGATATTTCGGATGCAGTCTCCGACTACAGCCTGTACACCCCCGAGATGATCACTGAGCGGGCAACGGTCAAAGAGGGGGATATTCTGATTATCAACACCGGATATCACAAATACTCGTGGGACCAACCTGACGTTTTCAATGAGGATGCTCAGGGC
>DAOWMX010000099.1 GCA_030642885.1 Anaerolineales bacterium
GCTCGCCTCCTACGTGTTACCGCGGCTGCTGGCACGTAGTTAGCCGAGACTTATTCCTGAGGTACCGTCCTTCCTCTTCCCTCAGAAAAGTGCTTTACAACCCGAAGGCCTTCATCGCACACGCGGCGTTGCTGCATCAGACTTTCGTCCATTGTGCAATATTCCCTACTGCTGCCACCCGTAGGTGTCTGGACCGTGTTTCAGTTCCAGTGTGGGGGGCCACCCTCTCAGGTCCCCTACCCGTCGTCGCCTTGGTAGGCCATTACCCTACCAACTAGCTGATGGGCCGCAGGCCCCTCCCAAAGTGGATTGCTCCTTTGCTCCATGGTCCTCTAACACCATGGAGAACATGGGGTATTAGCTCCAGTTTCCCGGAGTTGTCCCCCGCTTCGGGGCAGGTCACCTACGTGTTACTCACCCGTTCGCCACTAGGACACCTTCGTACGAATACAAAGGGCCTCGTTCGACTTGCATGTATTAGGCACGCCGCCAGCGTTCATCCTGAGCCAGGATCAAACTCTCCATAGAGATTTTCACTACGTCCGAAGACGTAGAAGATCCATTTTCGACCGGACTCAAGGTCATTTTTCTGTCGTTTTACTTACAGGGTTTCCTATCACTCTTCAGTTGTTAAGGTACTTTGCTTCGAGCGGACGAAATCCTACCACCCGCCCCAACCAGTGTCAAGGGCACAGGCTCAAAACGTCGATGTTCAACTAACTCAACATCGACGAGGCTGGCCGACTTCTCAACCCGCTTATGTAGCCTGTGCTGCACTTGACTATTTAGTTGTCCAGGTCTTCCAAGAAACTTGGCGAGACCGTGAGCTTTATTGGTTCTATTTTAAGGCCCCGGGAACAGAATGTCAAGGGAAAGACCTAAAACCATCCGGGGATCTCACCGCCTTGCCAGCCCAAACAACCGCTACCCGCGCAATAGCAATCCCGGAAAATCTGTGGCGGGAGTCTATATAATTTCTATATCTCGGATCTGCCGCGAAGCGCCTGAGATAGCGTAGTGATATCCGCGTATTCGAGGTCGCCTCCAGAGGGAAGGCCGCGCGCCAAACGCGTGATGCGCACTTCGCTCCCCTCCATACTCTGCTTGATGTACATCGCCGTGGCTTCACCCTCCAACGTAGGATTGGTGGCGATGATCAATTCCTGAATCTCTCCGTCTTGAAGGCGCCCCATCAGCTCCGCGATGCGCAGGTCATCTGGTCCGATGCCATCGATCGGGGAAAGCGCCCCATGAAGGACATGGTAGTGACCCGAGTACTCACCCGTTCGCTCGAGGGCCAGAACATCAAGCGGTTCCTCAACCAAACATATCTTCGATGAGTCGCGGCCGGCGTCACTGCAGATCAGACAGGGATCGGCATCGTTGCTGGTGATATTAAAACAAAGCGAGCAGAAGCGAGTATGAGTCCGCATTTCCTGCAGCGCCTCCGCCAGTTCCAGGCTCTCACCTTCCGGAGCCCGCAGGAGGAAGTAGGTCAGGCGCGATGCAGTCTTCGGGCCAATGCCCGGCAGACGGGCGAATGCCTCAATGAGCCGCTCTACCGGCTTAGGCGCCGCGGATCTCACGCGCCTCCACCCAGCTGCCCAAGGCCACCTGCCAGAGGACCAAGTTGTTTTGCAGCCAGTGCTTGTGATTCATGGACCGCCTGGTTAATAGCCAGGAGGATCAAATCCTGGACCATCTCAACATCACCGGCTTCCAGAAGATCCGGGTTGATGTCCACCTCGCGGCATTCCTGCGTCCCGCTCATCACCAACCGCACAGCGCCGCCGCCCGTTGTGACCTCAACGGTCAGTTCCCCAAGATCTTCCTGTGCCTGAACGAGCTTAGCTTGAAGCTCCTGGACTTGCGCCATCATGTTTTTACCGAAGGCGGCACTCCCTTTACCTTTGCCCATTTAACCCTCTCCATCGAATACTCGTAGGCGCCCATTGTCCGGGCGATCTCGTAGGTGTTATTTTAAGGAACATCATGGTCGATGCGGGGACTGAACGAAACCAGAGCCTATGCCTCCGGAGGCCATTTTTCCACTTCAACGACATGTGCCCCCAATTCGCGAACTGCAGTTGAAACCATTCCGCCATCTTCCATTGGCGGAGGTTGGTTATCCGCAGGATCTCCCGGTTTCCATGACTCGCTCAAAATGCAGCGAAGCCCGAGCTTTTCACCGCAGACTTCCTCCAGGGCGCTAACAGCGATTTGTAGGTTGTGATCCTTCTCCATCTTGTCGCGGAGAAGATCGCTGCCGAAACCAATAATGAGCACACCTCCCTCGAGGTTTAACGGGCGGCAGGAATTCAACAAAGCCTGAACGCGTGGATCGTGACGCCGGGCGGCTTGAAGGACATCCTGCCAACGACTGACAACGATTTCAAAATTCAACTTTCCCTCGATCGGGTCAGGTGCAGGGTTGGGCTTTTGCTCACTGTTTTGCACCCGAGGCTCCGGGTTTGGCGATTTAGGGTTAGCCTTCGTCTTGGCAGATTTCGGTTTTTGCACTTGTTCTGTCTGCGGAGGAGTCCCCGATTGTGGATTATCGCCCTGCGTTTCCCCCGCCACAATTAAGGCTAATTCAAGAGGCAGTGATGTCTGCCATGTAGTCTTCCGTTCTGTCGCGGCGCGGTTGAAAGCGTTGATCCCTGCGAGTAGCCGCTCAAGCGGTATCCCCTCCGCTAAGGCACGCATCTCCGCTCGAGCCTCGTCTGTGGTTTCAACTAATTTTTCATTCCCCATCTTGATGAGCAGCAGCCCGCGCAAGTAATCTACGACTTGCCGAGCGAACTGTCTCGGGTCAGCCCCACCATCCAGGGTTTCGTTGATCAGACTCAGACCCGCGCCCATATTGCCAGCAACCAAAGCGGCCACAACACCACGTACCGCCTCGCTTGCCGCAGTACCCAATACCGTCTCCGCGTAATCCAATGTCACTCTCTCGCCCGATGAGCTGAGTTGATCCAGCAATGAGATCGCATCGCGCAAGCTGCCCGTCGCCTGTCTCGCAATCAGCTCGAGCGCAGATTCCTCGATGTTGAATTCTCCCTCCTCAATCTTAGGTCGAAGATAGTCCAGGATGGTCGCAACCGGCAGATGCCGGAACTCATGACGTTGGCAGCGCGAGAGAACAGTCGCTGGAATCTTATGCACTTCTGTTGTGGCAAGAATGAAGATGGCATGCGCCGGCGGTTCTTCCAATGTCTTTAACAACGCATTGAAAGCCGCCGTTGAGAGCATGTGGACCTCGTCGATGATGTAAACCTTATAACGCCCGCGATTGGGTGAAAAGCTGATCTTATCTCTCAGTTCACGGATATCGTCTACGCTGGTGTTGGAAGCAGCGTCGATCTCGATCAGATCGAGAAAGCTCCCCTCTGCTACCGACATGCAGAGTTCACAGTCCCCGCAAGGGCGGTCGGCGGGCGAGTCCGCCAGACAGTTAACCGCTTTGGCGAGAAGGCGAGCGGTCGTAGTTTTTCCAGTGCCTCGTGGCCCTGCAAATAAATAAGCGTGGGCGACGCGCTCTCCCCGTACTGCGTTCCGAAGCGTATGAATAATGTGATCCTGTCCGCAGACTTCTTCCCAACGCTGTGGTCGCCACTTACGGTAAAGAGCGTGTGTCATTTCCAGTCCTCGCTGATTTATGAATTACTTTGACAAATGCCCAGGGTGACTCTACCCTCGATAAAATAATCCGCCCACAAACTCAACCGGAAGCGAGTTTAGCAGACGCCATTCCACGGCGCAAGGTAACTCGCCGATAGCAAGTTTCATTGAAAGGGAAGGATGATATACTTTCATAAGACAGACACAATCTGGAGGGAGCTATGACGCTACCGCGTGGCTGGGAACTAATTGTCATCTTGATTATCATCGTCCTGATTTTTGGCCCAGGTCGCCTGAGCAAGATCGCCGGCGAAATTGGCCAAGGGATCAAAGAATTTCGGACGGGCATGCAGGATGGCGAGAGTGAAGATGAGCCATCCGAGGAAGAAGAACCAGAAGACGAAGTCTGACATTTCCAACATCAGCGCATGATCAAAGCCGGCCAAATGGCCGGTTTTTCTTTCACCTAATTTAGTTCATGCGTTTCATCCATTCTACCAGCAGGGTCAATCCACAGAGAAGCCAGATTCGAAGCACCTCACGGATCACGGCGCGTGTTTATCCCATAAAGGATCGAGGTTGTGATATCGGCGACAGAAACACCAAGTGAAATCAAATATGGAATTGGACGCTGTTGGGGGAATTCGTTAATTCGCGGGGACTTTTAAGGAGGAGACTAGATCGCCGCTTACATTGCGAAGATAGATCACCTTGCCCGGCATCCATATTGCCTGGTCAAGCCCCCAGTACAGATCAATCGTAGTGTTTGTACCTGCTCTTGAATGGACGTCCACTGCCCCGGGACTGTAAAAAGTGAAATCGGGGAAGTTGAATACATGACCATCGCCATCATCAAGCGTCCAGCCAGCCATCGAGACTTCATTCCCTATGTTCAGGAGACGAACAGACTCCATTTCCAAGCCCCCCGCGCCGTCGATGCCGTTGATCACAACTTGCTGGGCTGAAGCCGGGTCGGGAGTGGACGTTGTTTCAGGTGATCGGGTCTCGCTGGCTTCGAGCGCCATTACATCCCCCTCAACTTCAGGGATGACCAGCACCTGCCCCACCGATAACTCGTTAGGGTCTTTCAACCGATTGGCCGCCATAAGCTCTTCCATCGAGATACCAAACTCTTCGGCGATGTTAGAAATTGTGTCGCCTGCGCGGACGGTATAAGTTTTAGGCGTTGGAGAGGGGGGTGCTGTTGGAGTCAGCGTCGGAACAGCGTTGTCTACCTGTGCGATCACATCGATCGTCGCCGTCGGCGTCACTAGTTCAAGGGGGGATCTTCGATCCCATAGATTGAGCACGATGAGGACAGTGATCGCAGAGACGAGGACATTAATGCCCAAATAAAGTAGATACTGCCGCCATGTAGCTCGCCGTACGCTTCCCATGGCCGCGCATGATAGCACAGCTTGCCGTGAAAGGGAATTGCCTGACGTCGAGCCAAAGCGGTAGAATTACCCGACCGCAATGATCGATTTTTAAACTCAGCACTACCTCCAATTGGGGTGGACAGATATCCGCTCACCCACAGTTCTACGGAGAGATATAAACCCTGAGAAACATCCCGGCTGAGGAGCCCTAATGCCTTTCATAATCGACGGTCACAATTTAATCGCCGCGCTACCCGACCTCGATCTTTCCGATCCGGATGATGAACGTAAACTTGTCGAGAAACTGCAAGGTTTCTGTTCTCGCGCCAACCGCCGGGCGACAGTATATTTCGACCGCGGCGCCCCGGGTGGAGAACCTACGATTAAGAGCGGGAGGGTTGATATCAGATTCGTTCGCCTCCCACGAACTGCGGACGACGCCATTCGCGATCACTTGCTCAAGCTTGGTAAAGAAGCACCGAACTGGACGATCGTCTCCTCCGATCGTGAAATCATCTCTGCGGCAGATAGAGCGGGCGCAGCGGTGCTCCATAGCGACGCGTTTGGCCAGATGATCTCCACGAGCACTAACACTTCCGCCCAAAGCGAGAAACCCATGATGAAAATGAGTGATGAAGATATCGCTGAATGGGAGAAGCTATTTAAAGATCGAGACCAAGACCCATATTAAGAACTCATCCTTTATTAATGTAATGTAGACCCGATTAGGGTAATATTTACGCAGGACACACCCACTTGCTGGTTTTGTGTTGGTTGAAGGGTTTGTCTTAGGGGATTCCCCCAACTGGAAATGTGTGCCCCCGCACACAGCCAGTTGGGACCCCGAATTTTCTTGAGCGTCCGGATGGACCCCCACATCCGGCGTTCTTTTAATTAATAGTTCTCTTTCAATAATTGTGGAGCCAAGAAGCTCTGCTTCCGGTCGCAAGTGCACGTAGCGGGGGGATGATTTGGTCCTCGACTAGATATCCTACACGTACTATCAACGATGCGTTCCCTCATTAAAACCTCCCGCGGGTTTAAAACCTGCGGGAGATGGGGGGGATAACTGGGTGCATGATAAAGGCGGGCCGACACACGAGTTAGCCCCTGAGATTATTTAATGAAGTGTTCTGATTAAATCTCGATGCGCCGGAATCTGCCTTTGCCGGGCCGCTCGCTTAGCCCGGAGGTTCAGCTCCGGGCGGTGCAATGCAGCGTAAGCCCTTTTGGTCACCCACACGATTTTGAGGAGAAACGCAATGATTTGCGGTCCGTTGCGAATGCCAATACTTAAAATCAGGATGCAGTTGAAGGTCGAGGCGGGAAATATACCATGACGCAGGTGACGTTATCGGAACCGCCAGCAGCATTTGCAGCCGCAACCAGGTCTTCACATGCCTGCTGAGGATTACCTGCTTGGATGGTGGTCTCTTGGATTTCCTCATCTGGGACAACACCCCATAGCCCATCCGAACAAAGGATCAGGTACCCATCCGCCGGTGTAGCATGGGTTGTTATATCCACCTTCACGTCAATCGCCTTCCCCATAGCATTCCAGAGAACATTGCGCTGCGGGTGTGTAAGGGCTTCCTCTTCTGTGATCGTCCCGGTGTCAACCAATTCCCGAACAAGGGAATGATCGCGAGTAAGCTGCTGGATGCTATGCTCGGTTATAAAGTAAGCGCGCGTATCCCCGACGTGACCGATTTTCACTTCATCGCCCACTACAAGCGCGATTGTTAGGGTTGAAGCGCCACCTTCAGCGCGTGATCGAACCTCTCGATTCGCCTGTTGGATAGCCAGGCGGACGAGGTCATCCATGGAGCCGGGTTGACCCTCGGGTTCCAATGCGAGAAGATCGAGGATCGCCCCGCGGGTAAGACTGCTCGCTAATGTCCGCACCGAAATCGCGCTGGCGGCAGCGCCATGTTCCTGCCCCCCGAGTCCATCGGCAACGCAAAGCAATCCAAAATCCGGAGGTTCATCGTCGCCATCTGCGCTGCCGACGATCACGAGCAGGGAGTCGTCATTCTTATTTCTCTTGACGCCGACGGATTGCGCCGTCCCCGTCGTGATATGCCGACGCAGCTCCTCAAAGTAAGGGAATGGGACCTGGCTGGGATCTAACGGGGCGGTGGAAGCTTGATCTGGCGGTGGAGCTGTTTTCTTGCCGAACAGTCGTCGGATGAATTCCATAGGGTTTGTCTTTCCTTGATACAGAAGTGCCCAATTCTACATGGGCGAAGTGCCATCGGCAAGCATTAGACCAGTACTACCCACTCTCAACTCAGATATCAAATGCTCGGGCTGGCTCTGTTTGGGTAATCGTCTGACTTGTAAGTATCCGGCACATTGAAGCTTTATTTCAAGTAGGGATATGGCTTTATATTTTCCTATGGTGGATCATTCCCTTGAGCTAAGCTGCCGCATTGACTAGTGTGGTATTGGCTTGAAGGTTCTTGCCTTTTTCGTTAGCGGGGATGTAAAACCCCGCACGTGGACCGGAAGGTCACGCCGCGCGGGGGAAGATAGTTCAGGCTGGAAAGCGTAGGGCTAATGAATGGCGTCCACTAACTTGCTGACCCCAGCCAGGATATTTTCCCGGCCCTCATCGTCCAGCAGACTTTTGATTTCAATTGCGTCAACCAGCAGGAAGGAACTTTCTTCCAACTTGGGTACCAATTGTTTGCTGACCATACCACCCCAACCAAAGGCGGAGAGCAGGAGCATGGGTTTTTCATAGGCGACTTTATGCAGTATTTCGTCAATGATATACGCC
>DAOWMX010000266.1 GCA_030642885.1 Anaerolineales bacterium
AGGTGTCCCCGGAATCCAAATCAAAGGGGATGGGTACGGGAATTGTTTCGTAAAACATCTCCCCATCTGTCTCACCAACCAGGTTTACGGCAGCTGGAATATTCCTGTAAATCCAACGCGATGCAGATACCCGGGTGAGCGGTTCAGAGTAGATCGAGTGGAAGGCAAAGGCCCACAAAGCCGTCCCCAGGACGGCGGCCAATCCTACCAACAGCACACCGACTCGGGCTGCCTTTTGCCATTGGGCTTTGAGCTTCGGGACATTCTCCCATGCATGCAAGAGTACCCAGGCAGCCAGCAATGCCAGTGTCGGATAGATCGGTAATTGGTAGCGCATCGCCTTGGTGAAATTGATCGACTGCCAGATGAACATGCCGGCTGTCCAGACCACCAAGATCAAATACCGTTCCCACCGTCCCCGAATCATTTCAATCAGGGCCCACCCCAAACCGATCCAGCCCAGGATCGCGAGTGGTATGCCCATTCCCCATAGGATCAAATTCTTCAGTGGAAAGAAGACCGGGGCGCGGTCAGCCCACTGAAGCGCATAAGGAGCATCGGTGTTCCCAGCCTGCTGGCTTCGGACTTCCGCCATATTCGCCAGCCACCTCGGGTTGAACTTCACGTTAAGGAATCCTGGCCCTTCAAAAGCGTAGGGTTGGAAAACACGGAAGACCAGGAGTGACAGGAGCGCTGCCCCGAATAAGAAAACGAGCGTGCGGGAGATCACAGCGGACCTTTGATCAGAAGGAGCAGTGAGAATATTTGTGAGCCCAGCAAGCGCTACAACAACCGCCAGAGGGGCTGCACTGATCTTAGAAGCCACTGCCAACCCCAGCATGACCCCAAAAAGCAGATAGTCACTGAGCTTCCCCTCGCCGATAACTCGAACCGAGAAATACAGGCCGGCGAGGATAAAAACATTGGCGAGCGGGTCGACGACAAAGAAATGTGCGTGTTGAATCAACAAAACCGATAGCGTGGTAAACAACGCGGCCAGGATCCCCACCCGACGATTGAAGAGTCGCTCCCCGATCAGGTAAATCAGAAGGATCGATACAAGATCTGAGATTCCTGAAACTGCCCTCCCTAAGAGGTGGACCTCGTCATAACCTGACATCCCGGTCCATTCGGCCAGATAGCGGACGAGGAAGATCGGGAACGTACCATAGACGAAGAAGCCATGCCCAGCATTATGTGGATTAAGAGGGGATGTATCAGTGTCGAAATATTCCCCGATCGACTGTGGAAGTTGGATCGAGGTCTCAACCATCGTGAGAAAGCGTTCGTCCGGGTGAAGATGGGTACCTGAATCCCAATTCAAACCGGTAAAGCGCAGGTACGCAGCAAGACCGAGAACCGCGACCAGGAGAATCCCCACAACAAGATCCGAAAGAACCCTGGATCTCTCTTTTTCAGGCGGCTCGTGTTCTTGTTCTATGGGTGTTTCGACTTCAACCATAATCACTCAGTTTACCGAATTGGATCTAGATAAGCATCAGGAAGGGAAGGCACTGACAGAATAACAAAATTCTTCCCCTCGAACTTGTTTGGATACTCTGTAACCCGCGCAAAGGGGTACAGCTCCTTGAGCTTCTGTAGAGACTCTTCGTCATCCGGATGAAGCAGGAAGAGCTGCGGCCGAGATTCGGAGGTTGTATTCGCAAAGTCTTCCGCGGAAATGGCGTAATCCCGGGTAGGTTGACCTGCGTTTATTCCGACAAGTCGTGTGTCAACCCAATGAGGGTAGGCAACAACATGCGCGGTGTCATAATCACCGATCGATTCAGCAAAATTCTGGATCACGGCGCCTGCTTGCGACGTATTCCATGCAGACCGAAGGAAAAGATCTTGATATTCCTTGAAAACGAGATGGTAATTCAATCGACTCGCTATTAACAAGAGCATCCCAGTGAATACAAGGCTGATGGCAACCGTCCGACGCCCTTTCCAATGAGTTTCGATCCAATCCGGAATTGCCGCAAACGCCAAACCAGCAAGGATGAAAACGGGCACAATCGCTCCCGCGGCCCGGTTGGTAGCAGGGTTCTCAGCTGGAAAGGCAAGCGATAGCGTGGAGGGAAGTTGGAGAATGGGGATCGAGACGAGGATGAACAAATCGATCCAGCGGCGGTAGCGCGCAAAGCGGGTCAGGGCGATAACTACTCCAAGAGAAAACAAAGCGCCAGTGACCCAATCCAGTGCTGGACGGTGCGGGATGGAGTTTACCCATACTTCACCATTATCCCAGGTGAACATCTTCAAGCCGTTCCAGACGTTTGAGGCGAAAATCTGTATTGCGGGATCCGATAATTCCCTCTCGGTGCTCCCATAGCGCGTGGCCATCCGGTAGATCACTTCATCCGGGCGATCTACTGCAATTCTCACCAGGGGCATGAGCACAATCAGAGCGACGAGACCTGTGACTACGAGCAGCGTAATCATCTCCCGGCGCTGCTCACGTGAATCCTTAAACAGGAGGTACAGGCCAACACCAACTGCGATGGCGATGGGGATAACTCGCGCCGGGCTGTACCCATGGAGTCCCATGCCGACGACTAACCCGCAAAGCAGGAAATCATTTCGGTTGCGAGTGCGGATTCCCTTGGCCAGGTAATAAAAAGCTGGAGCGACGAATAATGGGTAAAGTGGAAACCGAAGCCCCACCCTGCTGATCACATTCGGCCAGTAGGCGATCCCAGTCAGGACCATAGCCGCAAGACCCACTCGCTTACCCCCGACCTCTTTGCCGAGGAGATAAATGAAGGGTAGGGTCAGAACCCCCGCCAGGGCTGTGCCGATTTTCAAGGTGAGATGGGAAATCCCCGTGCCCAACCATTTAACCGTCGCTGCAGCCATGTAAAACTGCAGGGCCTCACGCCCGGTGTTCCTCGAGAAAAAGATCGAGTATTTTCCATTAAGCACATCGACGACATCCAGCAGTTTCTCAGCGTGATCGCTGACCATCTCCGGTGGAACCGTATCGAGGAGGTAGAACCTGAAGTAGATTGAAAGGCCGAATCCTGCAAGAACCAGAAGCTCCCAACCAGAGAACGAGAGACGTAGATTTGGGTCAGCCAGCCAACTCTTAAATCTTCTCCACCAGCTCGCCAGAGGGAATTCTCCCTCCCAGAAAGCCAACAGGATGGTGATGACAGAAGCGATCCAGAAGACCACAGTCAGAAAATCGAAGAGGTTATTTCCAGAGGTGAGGAAAGTCAACAAAGAAAGAATGAGTGCCGCAGCTAAATATGCCGGACGATAGGAGACGGATTTGAATTTCTCGTTTGAGGTGGGCGGTGGTTTAAAGTGAAAATCTTCTGCCCAGGTCCCCCAAGCGATAACTACAGCAGCCAGAATATATAGTGCAATACTGATCCAGATCGACTCACCCCGGCGTTCCAGGCCAAATTGCGCTGTAAGCGCGAGCAGCAGCGCAACCGGTAATCGAAATTGAGACGCCGAAAAATGAAAGGTTGACAAACTCGCCACTCGC
>DAOWMX010000085.1 GCA_030642885.1 Anaerolineales bacterium
ATGATAGACTCGCTCGTTGTGCTCAGCTTCCATCCTCCGGCGAGTTCCACTTCTCCAGGGATCGGTACTGCCACTTGAGCCTCTTCAATGAGTTGCGGTAGACGGTCAAAAATTACGGGTGAGTCTGTGTGGGAAATGATAATTTCCTCACCCAAATCTCTCAACATCAGACCGGCAATCAGTGGGCGGGATGCTGGTCTCGTTGGGTCGGATACGAACTGAAGCCCGCGCTCAATCGTATCGAAACTGACATCTCGAGCGGAGGGTTGGAGTTTCTTAATTGCCGATCGGAGCAATGCCCGCTGCAGTGCAAGTGGTTTCGTTTCCATGGACTCGACTCGCAATAGGAGCGCGGATTCCCCCAGAGATTCGAACACGGACTCCCAGTCGCTGGCGACCATGTCCGTTAAAAGATCCACTTCGGCTGTCATAATGCGGGCAAGACGCAGAAGGATTTGCCGTATTCCCGGGTTGTAAGTTTCTAACAGGGGAAGGAGCTCATGGCGGATGCGGTTCCGAAAAAAAGTATGGTCCATATTGCTTGAGTCGATGACCGGCTCCAAACCCGCAGCTTGGCAATGGTCCTCAGTCTGACATCGGTTCAAGGTTAACAAGGGGCGGATAAGCCGGATCCCCTGGGCATCTGGAATCCCAACCCATGAATCGAGCGACGTATCAGACAGCATGCCTCGCAACCCAGAAGGACCTGTCCCGCGCAGGAAGTGCATTAGCACCGTCTCGACTTGATCATCTGCAGTGTGGCCTGTCGCGATCACATGCACATCGTTTTTCCTGGCCACGCGCACAAGAAAATTATAGCGGGCAAGCCGGGCTGCTTCCTCCAACGAAACGCCGGATCCCGCCTTCAGAGCGACATCTTGCTTCTCAATCTCGAAAGGGAGTTTGTAGGATTGGGCGATGCTCTTTACATAGTCTGCTTCATCGGGACTCTCTTGCCGCAACCCATGGTCGAGGTGTGCACAGATCAGCGGAACCCCAAGGTGGTCCAAAGTGTCTAAAAGACAGAGGCTATCCGGCCCACCTGAAACACCGATCACGACCCGATCGCCGCGGTTCAAAAGTTGGTCCCTCTCAATAAAATCGCTAACCTGCTCGTAACTCAGCATCGTAGGTGGGATTATAGCATTTGGATGCAGGGCAGCCTAAAAATACCTAACATAACGTTCTAAAGAATGTGGTTCCTCGACCCTGCATGGTATAATCGCAACTTAGTCCCAATGGAGGATTTCCGCTTTGGCGTTCAACCCACTTAACTGGCTCCTGGGCCTCTTCTCCCTCGACATCGGAATTGACCTCGGCACTGCGAACACGCTGGTTAACGTGCGCGGGAAGGGGATCGTGATTAACGAGCCATCGTGGGTCGCGATTGAGAAGAAGACCAAACGCACCCTGGCCGTTGGCGCGGAAGCGAAACAGATGGTGGGACGAACACCTGCGAATGTCGTCGCCATTCGCCCGTTGCGTGATGGCGTTATCTCTGAATTCGACATCACTGAAAGCATGCTCGAATACTTCATCGCCAAAGCCCATGAACAGAGTCTCGTGCCCGTCCCTCGCCCGCGCATCGTTGTGGGCATCCCCAGCGGTGCAACAGAAGTGGAGAAACGCGCTGTATACGATGCTGCCATGGCCGCGGGAGCGCGAGAGACCTACCTGATCGAAGAACCGACCGCGGCGGCATTAGGCGCGGACCTCCCCATCGGGGAAATCCGTGGATCGATGATCGTGGATATCGGCGGAGGGACGACAGAAATGGCGGTTTATTCGATGGGTGGGATCGTTGTTTCCCGCTCACTTCGAGTTGCTGGCGACGAGCTGGATCAGGACATCATCAATTACATCCGCAATAAATACAACCTGCTGATCGGCGAACGTATGGCAGAGAGGGTGAAAATTACGATTGGATCTGCCTATCCTCTTAAAGAAGAACAAACCATTGGCGTGCGCGGAAGAAACCTTGTAAGCGGCTTGCCGGAGGCTATCGAAGTTTCATCCGTTGAAATTCGCGAGGCCTTGGCCGGATCGGTTAAGATCATCGTAGATACACTGAGGGACGCTATCGACGAAGTTCCACCTGAGCTTATTGCCGATCTCATGGAAGAAGGAATTGCTCTGGCAGGCGGTGGATCTCAGTTGCAGGGGTTGACTGATCGACTCTCTAACGAACTTCGCATGCGTGTATGGCTCACGGATGATCCTATGACCTGTGTAGCCCGCGGGGCTGGTTTAATCCTTGACGACTTCGACACACTTGGCCGCTTCCTCGTCGGCCTTGAGCGAACCCCCGGTTACTAATCAGCATTAGGATTTGTCCCTGGATCAAACGGGATCTGACTTATGAGACGCTTACCCCCAAGAGTCATAATTGTATCTATCCTGCTCATGATCGCTCTCGGCTTGCTGATCCTGAATCTGAGCGGGTTCCTCCAACCTGTGCAAAACCTCGCAGCTCGTCCAATTATCGCAGTCCAAACCTGGTTCGCTCTCCGCTTCTCAGCCCTCCGAGACGTTCTTGCATCACCTCGTGACATGGCAACTTTGCGCGGCGATGTCAACCGCCTTGAAGCGGAGAACGCGCTGCTCCAACAAGAGATCATCGCGCTCCGCGAGCAAGCTGCGGAAGCTGATGTGCTTGCAGCGCTGCTCAACTATGCTCGCGCTCAGCCGCAAAGCCGATACCTTGCCACGAATGTCATCGGGCGAGATGTGAGTCCCTTCATACGCTCAATCTTGATCGGAGGGGGATCTGACGCAGGAATCTCAAAAGGGATGCCAGTCGTAACTTCGCGCGGTCTAGTTGGCCGGGTTGTCGAAGTTTTCGCTACCTACTCCAGGGTGCAGCTGATAACCGACCCTGAAAATGCCGTCAATGTTAAGTTTCAGGAATCCCGAACTGAGGGGGTTCTCACCGCTCAATTGAACGGCGAACTCGTCGTTGATCTCATCGACTTGAACGCTGAACTCAGTCAAGGAGAACTCGTCCTAACCTCAGGGTTAGGTGGAAAATATCCGGCGGATATCCCGGTTGGAAGAATACTAAGCATCCACCATAGAGACTATGATCTTTTCCAACAGGCAACTATTCAGTCCAGCGTTGAATTCGACCAGTTGGATATCGTCCTGGTTATCACCAATTTCCGTCCGCTGATTTTTGAGCAGCCAAACCAGTGAAAAGGTGAAGCTTGGCTTACATCCTTGGTATCCCACTTGTGATCCTGCTCGCCATCTTCCAATCAACCCTGCTTGGAACGTTCCAATTTCTTGAGGGGCGACCCGATCTCGTTCTTCTGGCTGTCATTGGGTGGGGATTAGCAGGAGGATCCGAGGAAGCGATGGTTTGGGGATTGGTTGGAGGTGTCGTTTTAGACATGCTCTCAGGTGTTCCCATCGGAACCACAAGCATCACGCTCATTCTCATTGCCATGCTTGTATCGCTTTATGAAGACCGGGTTTGGGAGGCCAATTTCCTGACGCCGTTAGGGATCACTCTCGTAGGTTCGCTGATTTTTCACATCATGAGTCTGGGGGTAATCATGCTCATGGGAAGAGAGATCGATTGGTTGTACATATTCTCGCGTGTGATCTTGCCGAGCACTTTCCTCAATCTCCTCCTGGCTATTCCATCCGCGCAAGCGTTTAAGGTACTCCGCAATCGGCT
Source organism: Anaerolineales bacterium (assembly GCA_030642885.1). Classification (GTDB taxonomy): domain Bacteria; phylum Chloroflexota; class Anaerolineae; order Anaerolineales; family E44-bin32; genus E44-bin32. Next base: position 3,680 of record DAOWMX010000085.1, read on the forward strand.
CTACCCACCAGAAGTTGAGATTTAAGGTTGTGATGGTATGAATGAAAATCCAAGGTTGCACATCCCGGCCACACGGATCAGGATAACCTATGTCATCATCATCGTGATATTGCTGGTCTTCATCGGGCGGCTGTTTAGCCTGCAAATCATTCAGGGAGAAGCATATCGAGAAATAGCAGATGAGAACCGCTTCGATGAAGTCAGCCTCCCGGCGCAGAGAGGCGTGATCTATGATCGAAACGATTTCCAGTTGGTCAGGAACATCCCGGAGTATCGGATTATGGTCACACCTGCGCTGCTTCCGGACAGTAAAGCCGAGCAAGAGTTGATTTACAAGCGAATCTCCGACTTAACTGGTGTACCTTTGGATCAGGAGGGCCCTCCAGCCGCCCCCTGCGTACCTGGCCGTGGTGTTCTACAACTGGTCGATGAAGGTCTCACAAACCGGCCCTTTGACGCCTGGCCGATCGCCTGCGATGTTGACGAAACAGTTGCTAGAGTGCTGCGCGAGGAACAGATCGACCTCCCGGGTGTAAGCGTAATCGCAGTGCCCGTCCGCGACTACACGACCGGCGAGCTTACTGCCGCCACAATCGGTTATTTGGGTCCGATCCCTGCCGGTCTTGCGGATTATTACGAGGAACAGGGATTCCTCAAGGAGCGAGACAAGATCGGTTACGCCGGCATCGAGGTTGGGTTCCTCGGGATGTATCAGGAAATCCTTGCCGGTCAGAATGGTCTCAAACTCGTAGAGCGCGATGTCGCCGGTCAGTACCTGCGGGATGTTGGGACATTTACTCAACCCATTCCCGGCAACAACATGCGTCTGACTATCGACACTCGGCTGCAGGCAGCGGCCGAAACAGCATTGCGCAATCGAATGGATTTTATCAATCGCTACTACGGGGAAGAACGTACCCCACTCGGCGTTGTCATCGCTATGAACCCGCAAACCGGAGAAATCCTGGCGATGGTCTCGCTTCCCACGTACGAGAACAATCGTTTCGCCCGCTTTATCCCACAGGATTACTACCAACAACTGGAAGATGACACACGCGGCAGCCCACTGACGAATCATGCCATCGCCAGCGAGTTTCCTCCCGGTTCAACATTTAAAATGGTCACAGCCATTGGCGCCCTCAATGAAGAGGTGATCACACCCAGTCGCACATTATTCGATCCGGGCAAAATCACAATCGAGAATAAATATTTCCCACAAGACCCAGGCAAGGCCAAGGATTTCGTCTGCTGGAACCGCGATGGGCATGGAGACGTCGACTTCGTACACGGGATCGCCTGGTCCTGCAATGTTTACTTCTATAAGATCGGCGGCGGCTATCCTGGGGAAATCGAGGATGGCGGGCTTGGGGTGACAGGAATCAATAAATATGCTCCAGCGTTAGGTTATGGCGCCCCTCTGGGAATCGATCTCCCTGGTGAGGAGGACGGACTCATTCCCGACGAGGATTGGAAGCGCATCAATTTGGGTGAAAACTGGTCAACCGGGGATACCTACAATACCGTGGTTGGCCAGGGCTTCGTAGCCGCAACCCCTCTTCAGGTGCTCACTTCAATCGCCACACTAGCAAATGGCGGTCGTGTAATGTGGCCACACATTGTGGATGAGATTCTTGATGGAGAAGGCAATATCATCCAGAGCTATGAACCCTGTGTGCTCTGGGATATTGGCGACGGGGTGCTCACCCCGTTGGAAGAGATCGGAGAAAACTGCCCAACAATGCCACCTGAACTTCGAGACCTCGTCCAGAACAGCCGCTCCGAAAGCCCAGATGTGCTGGTCGATCCAGCTGTGATCGAGTTTGCCCAAACAGGAATGCTCCTGGTCGTCACCGACCCAGACGGGACTGCACATGGTCGCGCCGACCTCGACACTATCTCCTCCGCCGGGAAAACCGGCACAGGTGAATTTTGTGACAAGGTGGTCTACCAGCAAGGGCTGTGTAAACCTGGTGAATGGCCCACCCACTCCTGGTACGTCGCCTATGCACCCTTCGAAAACCCTGAGATAGCAGTAATTGCTTTTGTTTATTACGGCGGTGAAGGAGCCGTTACCTCCGGCCCTATCGTAAGACAGGTGCTGGAAGCTTACTTCGAAATCAAATCGATTGATGCCGCCCGCGCCCAATAATTCCATTCTTGGCTTCGAACCTAATCAATCCTATCTAGAGAGTGAGCGGCTTCGATACAACCAGAATGAAAGCTTTCCAATTAATGTCATTCTGAGGAGCCCTTCTTCTATCTGCCTCTCCCGTGCGATTGCTCCCTTTACATTATTGGTCGTCTCGTAAAAGACCAGGTGCATGATTCTGTATTTACTTACATAGCCTGGAACCGAGCCGCTCCTATGTTCATTGATTCGCCGCTGAAAGGACTTTCCTCGAAGTAACATTATGTCTACATTATGAGAAACAGATCTGGAACCCTTTACACGGGCGCGACGAAGAACCTCACCCAACCACCGTGCTCTTTCAGGGTAACAGAGAAACGATCGTTCTTTGCTTTACATAATGACTTTCCCATGCGGGCGTTGCAGGCTGCATAGCACCGAAAACCGTCGCATGCTATAATCGCCAATCGAGAGTATGATAAAACCATCACTTACAGTTAAGGGTATCCAAAACGGGCTTTTGATCACTTTGCCTGCTGGAGAGTGGTCTAAGGTTACCGATCAGCTATTGGAAACTGTCGCCGCGCAGGACGATTTCTTTCGCGGGGCTCGACTGGCGATACAGATGGAGGATCGCGCCCTGGGCGCCGCGGAGTTGGGCAGCTTGCGCTCCGCCCTGTCCGAGCACGAGGTTACGCTCTGGGCGATTCTCTCGACGTCCGAAGCGACCCAGTCTGCGGCAGCCAACCTTGGTCTATCGAGGGATCTTGAAACACGCCGCCCGGAAGATGATGACCTCCCGGTTGACACCCAACTTCCTGGTGAGGAGGCAGTCCTACTTCAAAGGACATTGCGTTCTGGTCATAGCGTCCGTCACCCCGGGCACGTTGTTGTCATTGGTGATGTTAATCCTGGCGCCGAAATTATCGCCGGGGGGCACGTTGTTGTCTGGGGACGATTGCGGGGTGTGGTCCACGCGGGAGCTGCCGGGGACGAAAGTGCGATGGTATGCGCCCTCGACCTTGCTCCAACCCAATTGCGCATCGCAGGTCACATCACAGTATCGCCTTCGCGGCGGGGAAAACCCAAGCCTGAGCGAGCCCTCATTCGAGACGACCAACTTATCGCAGAACCTTGGCAGGCAGGTCATAAGTAGAGAATTAATCAACAAACGGAGAAAGGCATGAGTGCCAAAATTGTTACGATAACTTCCGGCAAAGGGGGAGTTGGAAAAACAACAGCAACGGCGAATATCGGCGTAGCTCTCGCCTCGACCGGGGAGCATGTAGTCTGCATCGATGCAGATATTGGGCTTCGAAACCTCGACGTCATTATGGGCTTAGAAAATCGTATCGTTTATGACTTCGTTGATGTTGTCGAGGGTCGCTGCAAGCTCCGGCAGGCAATGATCCGGGACAAGCGTCTGGATACCCTGTTCCTGATCCCTGCCGCGCAAACGCGGGATAAAACTGCGGTATCTCCAAAAGATATGGTCCGCCTCACAGACGAACTGCGACAGGAGTATGACTGGGTCTTGATCGACTCGCCCGCAGGGATCGAGCGCGGTTTCCGAAATGCAATCGCCCCTGCCGATCTGGTTCTCATCATCACCAACCCTGAAGTCTCGGCGGTCCGAGACGCAGACCGCATCATTGGACTGATCGAAGCGGAGGAGAAAGGACCAGGTAAGCTGGTCCTGAACCGGGTTAAACCGGAAATGGTGCGCCGGGGCGACATGCTCGGTACAGAGGATGTCCTTGATGTCCTGGCGATTGACCTAATCGGCATCGTGCCTGAAGACGAATCAGTCATCGTAGCGACCAATCAAGGCATTCCTGTTGCGATGGATGCAAACAGCAAGGCTGGTCGGGCTTTCCACAACATTGCCCATCGTTTGAAAGGGGAGGATGTTCCATTCGCGGACCTTGGAGGAGGCGATGGATTCTTCGGTCGGATTTCACGCATGATGAGGGCGGGAGGCGAATCATGAATTTCTTCCAGAAGGTAGGCATGGGCCGTTCCCGCAGCGCAGAATCCGCCAAAGAACGGCTCCAGTTGGTACTCATTCACGATCGGGCCGGTATTTCCCCTGGAAAACTTGAAACTCTAAAAGATGATTTAATCAACGTGATCTCCAAACATATCGAGATCGAATCGGATGCCGTTGAGATTACCCTGACAAAAGAGCGAGACCAGCACAGACTCGTAGCAGATATTCCGCTCGCTCCGACGCGTAAACGAAGGCATTCAATTTCTTAGTCGATGAACACAACCCGTATCTGGCGCCACTTCGATATATGGCTGTTGGCGGCTGTCGCCTTGTTGACAATCGCCGGTGTGGCGATGATCCAATCCGCCATCGGCGGGAACGAGGACCTCGCACAGACTGTACCGCGGCAGGCGATCTACGCTTTGATCGGTCTCGTCGTTTTAATCCTCACTGCTGCGATCGACTACCGCATCTGGTCTGCGCTTTCCCGCGCATTGTATATGGTCGTTATAGGCTTCCTGGGATTGATACTAGCAGCAGGGGTTGTCGGCTTTGGATCTGCCCGATGGTTCAACATCGGCATCGTCAATGTCCAACCATCCGAGTTGTCGAAGATTCTCATGATCCTCGTCCTCGCAGACTACTTATCCAAACACAAGTTGGATATCGGTCAACCAAAGATTCTCATCC
>DAOWMX010000002.1 GCA_030642885.1 Anaerolineales bacterium
ATTGACTCCCCTCCGAGGAACGGCTATACTGGATCCGAGAAAATTTGTTACAGGAGGGACTGCCGCCATGAGCGGAGTCGCCGGACAAATTATCAATCACCGGTATTAGGCACTTGGGCGCGCCCATGTGCCTTTTTGTTTAACTTGTAGATTAAAAAGGAGGCAAAATGGACTATGGGATGATTGGAAAGATTGAGAAAGCAAAGCACTACGCGGAAGAACGCGAACGTATCGTTTTCGAGAATTTTCATGTGACTTTTGATGGGGATAATAATCCGCATACTGTGGAGTTTATCGACGGCGTGTGGCGCTGTGATTGTGATTTCTTCCTGACACGCAACCTTTGCAGCCATACGATGGCGTTGGAGCGTATTCTAGAGGGGATGTTGCCCGTCACCGCGGAAGTAGTCTGAAGATTCCGCGTTATCGATATGCGAGCGCAAGCGTTTGCTTTGCTTGCGCTCGATTGTATTTCGGGTAGGATATTAAGCGCGGAGGCGTCGCGGGGTTAAATAAGCCCCGCGATTCTCATGAGTGGTGGGTGAGAGAGGCTGACTGCCGGGGATGTGAAGCAGGAGATCCTGGCATAGAGCAAATTGGCGCCCAAGCGAATCACTCACGGCATTAATGCGATGTGTTATGGAGGCTCTTTGAAACGCTGGCAGTTCTGGTTGGGTATTGCAATAAGCCTGGTTTTTATGTGGTATGCGCTGCGTGGGCTGAATCTGCCTGATTTCTGGGAAGTTCTGCGTCATGCGAACTACTGGTGGCTGCTTCCCGGTGTGGGGGTGTATTTCCTCGCTGTTTGGGCGCGCGCATGGCGCTGGCATTACCTGCTGAGACCGTTGAAATCCATTCCAACAAAGACAATGTTTCCCATTGTGGCGATCGGCTATATGGGCAATAACATCTACCCTGCGCGCGCCGGAGAGCTTCTACGTGCATACGTTCTGCGCCGCAAGGAGCAAGTTCCGATCTCAGCCTCACTGGCGACGATCATCGTCGAACGTGCGTTCGATGGCATTGTGATGCTTTCTTTTGTGTTCATCAACCTGCCGGAGCTCACCAACCTGACTGCCGATTCTGGGTACGCGGGGAGCATCCGGGCGCTAGCCATCATCGGCGCGGCTGTTTTTCTTGGCGCAGTGCTGGTGTTCTTGCTCATGGCGACTTTTACAGAGCAGTCGCAGCGCGTGATCTCATGGTTCAACGATCGATTAGTGCCCGAACGCTTTCGTGAGAATGTGGATGCAGTTAGCGCTCGGTTTCTAGAGGGCCTGGCATCGCTTCGCTCGCCGGGCGATGTGATGATGGTTTTCTTGACTTCGGTGGTGATCTGGCTCTTTGAGACCGGGAAATATTGGTTTGTGATGCAGGCTTTCCCCTTTGAGGTCAGCTTTTTCGCGCTCATGCTGATGAACGGCATCGTCAATCTAGCGACGACGATCCCCTCTGCGCCGGGCTACATAGGGACATTCGACGCGCCGGGTATTGCCGTGCTGGAGGCCTATGGCATCCCGAATGCTGGCGGCGGGGTATACGCTTGTGCTTCACGCCGCATTGTGGCTGCCGATTACCCTGCTCGGTGCTTATTACATGGCGCGAGAGAGCCTGTCTTGGTCAGAGGTTCAAGCCGAGGTGGCGGAGGAACCATCATGAAAGCAGTAATCGTTGGGGCGGGTATTGGCGGACTGGTTGCAGCGTATGATCTGGCGCACGATGGCGCAGATGTCACAATTTTCGAGGCGGCGGACTATGTCGGCGGGCTTTCATCCGGATTTAAGGACCCGCGCTGGGAATGGACCGTCGAGCGTTTCTACCATCATTGGTTCGCTTCCGATGCGCATATGCTGGGTTTGATCGAGGAATTGGGCTGGAGTGACAAGGTGCTCTTTCCCCGACCACTAACCGCAGTATATTTCGATGAGTCGTTCTACCCGTTGGACTCGGCGGTGGCGGTGCTCCGTTTCCGAGGGCTTCCATTCATTGATCGCCTGCGCCTAGGCATGGGCATTGCTTATCTGCGTTATATCGCCCGCTGGGAGTCATTGGAGAAATTCACGGCGCATGATTGGCTTCAACGTTGGGTTGGAAAGCGCGCCTACAGAATTCTGTGGGAGCCGCTTTTAATTGGCAAGTTCGGCCAGTACTACAAAGAAGTCAACATGGCCTGGTTCTGGGCTAGAGTGAAAGCTCGCACTCCGAGCCTGGGAACGTATGAGGGTGGGTTCCAGGTGTTCATGGATGCCTTCGCGGACAGATTGCGCGAGATGGGGGTTGATATTCGCTTGCAGACGCCGGTCGATCTTATTGAACCTTCACCTGCAGGCGGCTTGATTGTTAAAACTAAGGAAGGGGCGTTGGAAGCAGATCGCTGTTTGGTGACCACGTCCCCAGCACAGCTGGCAGAGCTGGCACCGGCCTTACCTAAAGATTATTTGGAGCAGCTGCTGGAGCTGAAATCGATGGGCGCTGTGGTGATGGTCCTGGCGTTAAAGCACCAGCTATCTGAGGCGGGGATCTACTGGCACAATATGTCGAAGGAGGCGGGGTTTCCTTTCCTCTCCCTCGTCGAACACACGAATTTTCTAAGCCCCGAATTCTTTGGGGGAGAACATATTGTATATATCGGTGATTATCTTGACGTGGATCATGAATATTTCCGGCTTACGAAGGATCAACTGCTGGAGCGCTTCCTGCCCTCCCTCGCCCGTATGAATCCCGCCTTCACCGCGGACTGGATACGCGAGACGTGGCTGTTCCGTTCCAAATATGCCCAGCCGGTCCCGCCATTAAATCACTCCGCGGCCATACCCGATATCCGCACCCCTCTCCCAGGATTGTGGTTCGCCAGTATGAGCCAGGTTTATCCCTGGGATCGGGGAACGAATTTCGCGGTTGAGATCGCACGGCGGGCTGTGCGGGGGATGTTATCTACAAGGATGTAATCATCGTTACTATATAAGATGGTAACCGGTCTGCTATAAGAGCAGACCGGTTTTTTTTGCAAGGACAAGTGTTTTTTATCGAGAAGGCAATCGTAAGGGTGCCTACGGGAATTTACCGCGTACATATTCTCTCTGACTTCTATTCAATCTCGATTTGAAAGACTGCGTAGTGTTCATCGCGAAATAACTCCAACCCTAATTGTGGACAACTTAAAAGGAGAAGGTCTTCATCAAGCACAACATGCGTGACAGCATACGTCTCTTGGAATTGACGGAGCAGATTACAGTTAACTTCTTCAACACGGTCCCGATAGAAATTACGAGCTTTGCTAACACGATCGTACCATTCGAGCACGTCCGTATCCAGATAAGGAACAGATTTGAAAGTGATAAAAATCGGAGCGCCGGTGGCTAGCCTGAACTCCTCCATTTCTGTTGGGACGAGGTAAGTATCCGCCGCGGATTTGTTGTCACGAATAAAGTCCATCATTGGGCGACTGTTATCATCTTGCTGTCTGATGGTTTCTAGATGGAAGCGTGCTATGCCAGCGATCATCAGGCCAGTTATTAGAATGAACGACGCTATGTCCGTCCATCGGGCAGATTTCAAGGAGCGAGCTCTGGTGGAGTCCACGAGTTTTGTAACCATGTAGGCAAGGATGACGGACGATGAGAGGGGCACAAGCACGATTGATGCCCGCCACGGATAAATCAAGGCAAGCCAATTGCTGCCCGTGATGAGCTGGATGGTTGTGAGCAGGATCGACCCCATGGCTACGATGCCGATGATTGGGAATAACCGCGTTCTCCGAACAATAAATAGCGCCACCATAACGATAGATACCTTGATTGCGGCTATCCAATTCCACCATGCGGACACATCTGCGTGGTGCGGATTGCGAAAGTGAACGAGGATTTCGTTTACCTGGAAGATTAGATAGCTAGAGCTGGGGCTGAAAATGCTGCTTGTGTAGATCAGGATGGGGCTGACAAGAATCAGGCCTATTACACCAAGCTTAAGTGCCTGGATAACACTTCTCTGTTCGCGAAAGGTCATCCACATGTAGGCAAGCACGAGGAAAGCGCCGGGGAGAAGATAAACGGAATGGAAATATACAGCCACCGCTAGGGATGCCAGCGACCAGTACGGCTGTCTGCGAAGGAAGAGGTAAATCGAAAGAACCAGGAACACACCGAATGTGCCTGGTTGGAACACCTGTCCCAAGAGGCGCTGCCCAGCCACACCACCCTCCAGAAGGAAAGGGTCTGCGATGCCAACTACACTTGAAAGTAGGAAACGCAGCGCTGCTGAATGAAGGACCAGGAATAGGGTCAAGAAGACAAGATTACGGGTCTTGTCCCGACTAATGTCGAAGACAACATTCATAATGCCTAGGATAGCTATGAGATAGATCCCCATAAGCAGCGCGTAGTATAGATAGAAGGGAGTGCCCGTCGGGAATACACGAGCAGTGATAAATACTAATCCGCTGAATATGGGTAACGGATCAATCGTGTTAGCAAGCCAGTCGTTACTCAAGTAGCCGAAACCGGCGCGAGCCAAGCCGTGTAAGAATTTTGAATTTTGATTGGATGTGTAAAGTGGGGATTGGCCATAAATAACTGCGAACACAAAGGACCAGGCAAGAAACCCAATCACTTTGGCTAACCAACCGCGCTTTACGAACTGTTCCACTTTCATAGTTGTTTCTCCGGATCCGGAGATGAGCATTACCTGACGACAGGATTCTAATGCCCTTATTGATTATCTCAAAATTGGGATTGGCGTCCCTGTTCCTTACACTAACGCAGCAAATCAAGGCCTTTCATTGATGCGGGCGTGATTGACAATCAATACCCCTTTGGATTATGCGCAACCCCTCTCAAGGGGTGGGGGAAGATGTTCGTTTGTTCATCCTATGAATAAATGAAATTTATGATCCAGTGTGCAACCGTCCTGGCGTCGGGCGTCCCATTGTTAAGAGAATTGAGCGCATCGCTGTACACTTTTGAACCAACCTGTTCTTTGCATCGTTCGATAACCTGGACCATTAAACTGTGTGAGATCTCAGGGTGGCCTTGGATGCCGAGCACCCGATCCTCAATGCAGTACATGGCATTTGGGCAGAAATCACTGCCGCCAAGCAGCTCTGCTCCAACAGGCAGCGCAGTCACCTGATCTTGATGTGAAAAATATAGAGCACATCGATTGAGGGCAGGAACCATCCATGACTTCTGTGTTGTGATATCGAACTCCTGCAGGCCCAGCCCCCAACCTTTCTCAGATTTGGAGGTATATCCGCCAAGGGCGTGGGCGATAAGCTGATGACCGAAACAAATGCCCACAAGTTTTCTTTGCTCGAGGATACAGTTCCTAACAAACTCTGATAGGTCGGTAATCCATGGGTCGGGGTCGTACACTCCTTTTTTGCTCCCAGAAATGAGGAAAGCATCAAAAGCTTCAGAGAAGTCTGGATATTCCCCCATGGTAATTTCGAATACCTGGCACTCGAACGGGGCATTCACAGCCTTGAAGAAAGAGCAAAATTGGTCTGGCTCGGTTTCCATCGCGTGCAGAATCCCTACCTTCATGTAGCGCTCCATTTCCGCAAGACATCATGTCCCGATGTTCAGTCCAATTGACCCGCAAACGATGTTTAAGTGCCCTGATTTGTGCATCAGTGAGGAAAAATCAATCGCTCGATCCCAGGATGCGGACCTCGACGCCCGTTTCGGTCTGCAAGTCGGCGGCAAAGACTTGGATGGCGGAATCCTCAAAGGCGGCATCCGGGCCCAGTGAGCCGCCCATCACAATGAGGGTCGCGCCCGTTTCTTCTGCCACCGCAACCAGTTCCGCCCGCCACTGCCCCGTGCGCACGATTGCCCGGGCTTTGATGTCCTGTTCTGCCACCCGTTCCTGGGCCATCACCAATTGGAACTGACCTAGCTTTTCTAACCTCGATTCCACCTCTACCAACAAGGGCGCAGTCGTCTGGTTCAGAAAGCTAATATCAGCCATGTAGAGAAAAGCCAGTTCGTCGCCTTGTTCCTCTAAAAAGTTACAGTCTCTTGATATAGATAGTGTACTGGGGATTTCAGGCTTTATGAAGCGCTGCAGACCCTCGGCCTGTCTGCAACGGGCGGAGTTATTCGTGCAGAGAAACAGGGCACGACGCGTCTGTGACGTGTCGCTGCTCGAAATCTCGTCTAGCAGGCGATGGCCACGACTGTCACTTGAGATTTGAAGGGAAGGCTCTTAGCTGGATTTGAGTTGATCCGCAAAGTGTTTTTGAAATTTGGCGACCTTCGGATTGATGACAGCCTGACAGTAGCCCTGGTTGGGGTTATTGCGGAAATAGTTCTGGTGGTACGCCTCCGCCAGGTAAAACATCGAGAAGGGAGTGACCTCGGTCACGATAAGTGAATTCCAGGCGCCATTGGAGTCGATCTGCCGGATCACATCTTCGGCGGCTTGTCTTTGCTCTTCATTGTGATAGAAAATTGCGGATCGATACTGCGATCCGACATCTGCGCCCTGTCGATTCAGCGTAGTGGGGTCGTGGACGCTGAAGAACACCTCCAGGATCGCACCGAAGGAGAGGCGATCGGGATCGAATGTGATTTGAACGACTTCGGCGTGACCGGTTGTCCCGGAGCAGACATCCTCATAGGAAGGATCGGCGACGGCTCCACCAGCGTAACCCACTTCGACATCTTCAACACCTGTCAGTTCATCGAAGATGGGATCCAGGCACCAGAAGCATCCGCCGCCGAGTGTGGCGATTTCTAGCACCTTCGGTGATGGTTGGTCGTTTTCTTTGTTTTTGGTCATCATAACCTTCACTTATTCTGTGTTTTTTCAACTAACGATAAACAAGACGTGGGGGATGATTATATCTACTGGGTATTAAGGGTGTGTTAACCCCATCTACGAGTTTAGTTAATGAGTTGCTGGGGAAGTCGGGTGTGGTTAGAGTAGAGCAGCAGCGGATCTCAGGCGTCATCCGGTAAGTGAATGACGATTTTGCAGACATCACCACCGCTTAAGACGGATTCAAGCACTTCCACTTCGACTGGCCGCTGCAAGATCTCCTCCCAGATGCCCTTATAGAATCCGGCGCCGCAATAACAATAGGTGGTCGAGATCATTAGGTTATCTTTGACCGCCTCGCGCACTCGTGGGCAGTGGCAATAGATTTGCCGCCTGATCTCAGGGTCGGTTTCATTCATATATTCGATCAAGTAGCCGCTTTTCGGAATTTTCGTGGAGATGATCGTATTTCCCTGTTTAATTCCTGCAGAACCCAAGCCCCGATCTACAATCTCGGCGAGCATCTTTTCGCTCACGCCTACCGTGTTCCTCAGGAATGACGCGAACTGATCCTGAAACATGGCATGAACCCGATCGATGTCCTTTGTCGCGGCATAAACAGATTTCATTTCCTGTAAATTCGCTTTTGGGTATTGGCAGGCACAAGCGGATAGAATGGAGCTGCTGGTCCTTTCATCTACCAGCGAATCCAGCCGCTCCATCGCTTGCCGGGTCCATTCGATGACCTCTAGCCGGCTTGATTCAGCCGACAGGTTTTCACCACCCAGGATCACCACCTCGCGAATCTCCTCCCCGACCGTCTCGTCTAGATAGGTCCGGAACTTTTCCATCCAAGCTCGATCGAAGTCAAATGCTTCAGTCATGCAGTGCTCCTTCGAATTCTGGTTTTGCGCGTGCGTTCCCCATAGGCTTGCTGTATCTGTTCCATAAAAAATCCCACGCCCATCGCTTTGGATGGCATAAAGCATGGCTCCAAGCCCAGGAGCATGATTGGCCGGAAAGGCAATAATGCGATAAGAGCCAATCTCAAAAGGCTTCATTGGTTCCACATGGTGAATATTCAAGTTGAGTTCATCTTCAGAGTCTGCGGAAAGCAGTTCTTGCTCAGATAAATCTCTGCTGAATGTCTGCTTCGCTCACTCAAGAGTTGCTGAAGAAGCATAGAATTGCAGACAGGGAGCACCAACAACACCAAAACCTGGACTCCGTGAAAGAAGATGCGACAAATCAAGATGATCGGCATGTGGATGTGTCTGCAAGGAGTACTGCACGTTGGTCAGGTCAACCTGATGCAATTGAGAAGCAGACATGATATCTGGACCAAGGTCGATTAGGAGATCATTGTTAATAAGAGCGGCCGATCGCTTTCGCAGACTTCTACCACCTTCTGACCGAGCTGCAAGACAGTTATTGCATTTACAAAATGCTTCAGGAAATGCATTCGCAGCTGCAGTACCCAGAAATGTTAATTTCATTTTCAACCTTATCTAATCTAAAAAAGAGTTGCAGCCTGGTTGGTCAACACCATACAACCCAAGAAACTATGGGAATAGGGTTATCAGGCGCGCAGCTCAACCACATCGCCGTCCTGCAGGACGTAATCACGCCCAACCATTTGCCCGTCGAAGTCTGCGCTTCCCCAAACACGGGATGTCTTGAGGTCACTGGCGATTTCCTGGTGGACTTGAGTGGCGAATTCCTCGATGGTACCGCCTCGATGCATGACAAAAGGTGAGGTGAGGTCAGGTTCCTTCCCGGGGGCTTGAGAGTATACGCGGATGATTTCCAGTAAGTCGAACACCGTCCATTTGAATTGCTCGACATTGTGGCCGGTCGTTGCTGAGATCGGCACGGTATGCCAGGCGTCATCGAGCAGTTCTGTGAAGACCCTGTAGTCCTCATCCATGTTTTCATCGTCTACTTTGTTCACGAGGATCAGGAAAGGAAGGAATGTGTGGCGTAGATCTTGGGGGAATCCATCCTGGCGGTGCAGGGGGATGATCCTGTGGCCTTCAAGGAAGGCGACCGTTTCCTCAAGTTGATCGAAGGGGGAAGCCTGGATATCAATGGTGAGGAGCACGAGATCGGCGCGGCGGATCATATCAATGAGGTCTGGCTCAACGAAATCACGGTTGAGCGGGGGTGTATCAATAAGCTGGACCTGGACGTTTTCGATCATCATCATGCCCGGGGTGGGATTCCAGGTTGAGAAGGGATATTCAGCCACCTCGGGCTGCGCGTTCGTCAGCGCGGCGACAAGTGAAGATTTACCCGCGTTAGCCGGGCCAACGACGGCGGCTTGTCCCGCGCCTTCCGTTTTAATGCTAAACGCAGAAACCTGACGGCTCCCGGCTTTCCCCTTCTGCATTGAATCTTTGAATTTAGAGAGTTTCCGGCGAAGGTCAGCACGAAGATGATCCGTCCCCTTATGTTTAGGGATGGTGCCGAGCAACTCTTCGAGCGTTTCGATCTTCTCTTCGGTCGTGGTCGCGGCCCGATAGCGTTTGTCGACTGCGAAGTATTCTGGAGGGAGATTCGTTGGCATTGCTTTCTACCACCTGGAAGGAATGTTACGATCTCGGTTTCGCTTCTACTACGATTTATATCATGGTTCAGGCAATAGGGACGACAACTATGGCTCTGGGAGAAACTCGATGGTCCTGATCATATGTTGTGCGAGTCCGAGGGAAGCGCCACCGGTGCTTGCCGGAGTTTGGGCGTAAATCCGCACGACGGTTTCGTCGTGGACGACTGCCGCTAAATACCAGATTAATTCCTCGGTTCCAGATCCAACGGTTAACTGTGTGCGCACGGCGCTATCCGCGCCGGGGTAACCATTCATGTTTGCATTAGTAACAGGCCGGATCAGCGTTACATCTGTGTAGGTCTCCTCGAACTCATTTATGATCCCGTTAACTACGCTGTGCGGATCGTAGGGATTAACATCGCCCGGCAGGTAGCCCGATGCGGCATTATCTACCTGGACCTCGATAAAAAGCTGGATCCCATCATCGCTGAAGTCCAGATCTCCGATGCGAATCACACGACCGTAATCGCGGATCTCCATGTTGATGGGAGTATCGAAGGCGATCCTTGTGTAGCTTGTCTCGAACCGCTCCCAACCTTCAAAGTTGAAGTCAAGAGTGGGTATGGATGTTGAGGGACCGCTCTCAGGTGTGGGCGTATCTCCAATGAAGACGGTGAACGGCGAAGGGGTTGGAGGTGGCGTCTGCGTTGTCGTTGGAGCGAGAGTCGCGGTGTTAACCGGCGGCAGAGTTGGGGCGGTGTACGCCGTGGCCTCGGCGACTTGCGGGCGGTCGTTCTCCGGCGTGGAGTCGAGAGACGAGCTGCCCCCAAAGACCGAGCATCCGCCACACGTGAGGATCAGAATAACTACCAGGCAATGAATATCCCTGCGCATGTGCAAAGTATCGCGGAAAGAAGGGGATGGGTCAAATCAAAACCCCCGATTTATGAAATATTGGGTTATTGTCGAAATAGTGGAAACACTAATTTCAGGCTCGAAATGGAGCGATGGCCTCTACAAGTCATCACGTTCTCCAGGCGGGAATGATAAAAGATGCGGCGGGTCGGAGGGAGGAGTATAATCGCAGGCCGAACGATAAGAATCTGAATACGGAGAAAATATTGTGGATCCAAGAGTAGAACGTCTGGCACGAGTACTGGTCGAATATTCCAATGAGATCCGACCGGATGACCGAGTATTAATTGAGGCGGAACCAGCCGCAGAGCCGCTGGTGCGGGCTTGCTTCCAGGAAATTCTGAAAGCAGGTGGGCATCCCCATTTGTCCATCTCACTCGCGGGTCAAGCGACGCTCACGGGTCTTGATGATATCTTCCTGCAGCATGCGAATGACGATCAACTTGACTATCCCCCCACTTTCTACAATCTGGTGTATGAGAAATTCGAATCGCGCATTCGCATTCACTCTTTGAGCAACACCAGGCTGCTTACGGGCATGGATAAAGCGCGCCTTGCGCGTCGTGGGAAAGCCATACAAAGTGTTCTCGAGAACCAGTTTACGCGCGGTCAGACCCGTGAGTTTCGCTGGATGACCACGCTTTACCCCACAAATGCATATGCCCAGGACGCAGAGATGAGCCTTGAGGAGTTCGAAAATTTCGTCTACCGAGCCTGCCATGTCGATGACCCGGCGAGTGATCCGATTAAATATTGGCAAGGTGTTAAGGAAGAACAAAGCACGATTGTTGAAGCGCTCAATGGACATGAGCGAGTCGAGGTGCACGGACCGAATTGCGATTTAAAACTCTCGATCAAAGGTCGAAAATTCATCAATGCCTGCGGTGAAAACAACATGCCCGACGGGGAGGTTTTCACAGGTCCGGTTGAAGATTCAGTCGAAGGTCGTGTGCGCTTTTCCTACCCTTCAGTCTCGGGTGGGAACGAGGTCGAGGGCGTCGAACTGGTCTTTAAAAATGGCAAGGTTGTAGAAGCACACGCCGAAAAGAATCAGGAATTCCTCGACAGCATGCTTGAGACTGACGGAGGCGCCAGGTACCTGGGTGAATTCGCCGTCGGTTTGAATTATGGCGTGGACCGAATCACGAAGAACATCCTCTTCGATGAGAAGATCGGCGGGTCGATTCATATGGCGCTCGGTGCCGGCTATCCAGAGACAGGGAGCGTGAACAAGTCCGCCATCCACTGGGATTTGATCACGGACATGCAAGATGGGGGTGAGATACTCGTCGATGGCGAATTGTTCTATAAGGATGGCCGTTTCGTTTTCTAGTTTTCTCTTGAAGGATTAGATTTTGAGCAGAGAGCGAGTCATAAGATGAAGAAAGCATGGATTCTGCTAGCATTAACTTTGATCCTCACCGGGTGTGGCGCGGGTGAGACGGAGACAGAGCAAGCTCCCCCGCCGACAATCCTGCTTCAACCGACGAGAACACCTCCCCCTACAGCCACCTCGATTGTGACGCCGACGGTCGAAGCAGATGTCAATGGGGGACGAAGCGGCGATCCGCTGGCGATGGAAGTCGGAGAGCTTTTCTCGACTTCAGGCTCCTGCGCTGTCTGCCATACGAATCTAACCGACGACACCGGCGCTGACGTCTCGATCGATACTTCTTGGCGGGCGACAATGATGGCGAACGCCGCGCGCGACCCGTACTGGCAGGCATCAGTGCGCTCGGAGGTGATGGATCTTCCCGAACTATCCGAGGCGATCCAGGACAAGTGCTCAACCTGCCACATGCCGATGGCACACACGACTGCTGCGAGCATGGGCTCGACGGGAGTCATGTTTGGCGAAGATGGCTTTCTAAACCAGGATAGCGACTTGTATTCCTTGGCGATGGACGGGGTCTCATGCAGCGTATGCCATCAGATTCGCGAGGAAGGGTTGGGCACCGAGGCGACGTTCAGCGGCGGGTTCAACATCGACACTGAACTCAGATCCCCAGACAGGGTGATATTCGGACCCTTCACGACTGAGGATAGCCTGGCGAGTATCATGCAATCCTCCTCCGGCTACCGGCCAATCCAAGGCTTACAATTATCTCGATCAGCCCTCTGTGCGAGCTGCCACACACTCTATACATCCTACGTCGACGCCTCTGGGCAGATAGCTGGCGAGTTCCCCGAACAGGTCCCCTTCTTTGAGTGGTATTACAGCAGTTATCGTAGCACCCAGACCTGTCAGGATTGCCATATGCCTGAGGCGGATGGTGGGGCCAAGATATCGTCAATGAGCAAAATCTTACGAAGCCCCTTCGCGGTGCACAGCTTTGTCGGAGGAAATGCGTATATGCTGGGGGTTCTGGACGAGTACGGCAACGAATTGGTCGTGACCGCCTCGAGCGAGAACTTTGACGCTGCGATTGAGCGCACATTGACCCAGCTTCAGAATAATTCCGCGACGGTAGAATTCGAGGATGTGCGCCTCTCCGGAACTCGCATCATCGCCGATGTCGTTGTCCGCAATCTGGCCGGACATAAGTTCCCCACCGGCTACCCTTCACGGCGTGCATGGCTGCATTTCACCATTCTGGATGGCAGCGGACAGACGGTTTTTGAATCAGGCGGCTTTAACGAGGATGGCTCGATTGTTGGCAACGACAACGATGCAGACCCTGCACAGTGGGAGCAGCATTATCTGGCGATTGTCGAGCCGAATCAGGTGCAGGTCTACGAAACGATCTTGCGGGATACCGAGGGGGATATCACGACCGCACTCCTGCATGCTGCGGGTTACCGCAAGGATAACCGTCTTCTCCCAGATGGCTTTGAGAAGAAGTCACCCTATGAGGATATCGCCGTGCGCGGCGGCGCGATGGAAGACGATGATTTCCAGGGCGGTGGGGATAGCCTACAGTACGCGGTAGACATTGGTTCAGCAGCAGGGCCCCTCACAGTAAATGTAGAGTTGCTCTACCAGACGATCAGCTACCGCTGGTCGGAAAATCTGCGCGATAAGGACGCGGATGAAATCCAGCGATTCCTGCGCTATATAGACACCGTGCCAAACCTGCCCGTCGTGATCGCCACGACCAGCGTCGAGGTTGGGAAATAAGCCACACTACAGAGAAATGAGTTATTTATTGGATGGTATCCCAATAGATTAGGCGCAATTGTGTAGACTAAACTTTAGTTAATAGGAACGCCAGAACGAATCTACTGCTTCCTGCTGTATAATGAGAGTCAAGGGCAATGGGTATGGAGGTGGAAATGTCTGAGAAAGAAAAGTCACAAAAGCGAAGTAAGATGAATTACAAGCCGTCCGAAGAAGTTCGCCAGCATATGAGGAACGCTCGTGCGGAAATGGGTGAGAGCATGCGAGACCTATTTCCACCGGAGTTCATCGAGCACCGCAAGGGAGCACGGCGTGAGATCCTGCTGGGCATCCGCGGTCTGATCGATGACGCGTTGGAGCGTACGTAATCCGAAGAACACCCTAACTAGATCCATGTGAGCGTACATATCTGTCCGAAAGCCGTGTCGTTTTGAACGATGAGGCTTTTATTACAGTATCAGCTTTTTATTTGTCGCAGTAACCATCGTCTTGTTCCCCATTTAAAGCTTCCTACCTGGCACCTACTTCAACGGTTTAAGCAGCGCCCAGGTTAGAGATACGAGTGCCAGGCTGAAAAAGATGATCCCCGGAACGAATTGCCCATTGATATACAGAATACTCCCAACCACTAGGAAGGCGGCGAATATTCCGACTCCCACCAGTCGGTTTAGTGTCGAGTTCAGGAGCGATAGTTGTTTTTGAAGCTCAGGGGATGCCTTAGCTGTCACGATGAGGTCGCCGCGTTCGATCTTGGTAAGCGCAGTATCAACCCTTTTCGGGAGAGTAGCGAGAACTCGAATCTGTTCCTCAAGCGCCTTCAGCAACTCATCAAGCCAGTCGGCGCCATCCTCGGCAAGTAACTGCTCGGCGAAAGGACGCAGCCCTTCAAACAGATTGAAGTCGGGGTCGAGCCCCATGCACATTCCCGAAAGGATGTTGACACAACGACCGAGGTAGATCATGTCGGAAGGCACCTGGAAGGGCATTTCGTACATCACATCGCGGAATTCCGAGGCGAATTTGCGCATTTCCTGAGGGTGTGTTCTCGTGAGGTCGGCCATGCTCTTCCCCCACATTTGGTCGAACAGCGCGGCTTCAGCCTGGCGGATACGATCCAGGTCCGCGCCGGGCAGGATCACACCCATTGTCTGGAATGCCTGCATCAATCGGTCCAGATCTCGCGTGCCTACGGCGATAACCACGTCTCGCAGCCCGCCCTTCATTTCAGGTGTGAGATGTCCGACCATGCCGAAATCGACGAAGACGAGCCGCCAGTCACCCTGCCCAAGCGGTTCGACGAACAGGTTTCCCGGGTGGGGGTCGGCGTGAAAAAATCCCTCGAGGAAAATCTGGCGCAGGTAATTACGGAACAGCCGGTCCGCTACCTGTGCTCGGTCGATGCCGGCGGCTTCGATCGCATCGAAATCTGTGATCTTGATGAAGTACACATCCTCGAGGGTAAGGACGCGCTCGGTTGAGAGGTCGGGATATATTTTGGGTATGCGGATCTCCGGATCTTCGGCGAACATCATCGCGAAACGCCGAGCGTTGTCGGCCTCCGCCAAATAATCAACCTCCTCCCACAGCGTAAGGCTGAACTCCTCCAGCAGCGCATCAAGATCGGCGCGGCGAGTGATTGGGCGATAGCGCTTGAGCCAACGCACAACCCATCCCAGCGCCTCCAAATCTGTATGTATCACATCGTGGATGTTCGGGCGCTGAATCTTTACCACCACAGCATCACCGTTGGGCAAACTTGCGCGGTGGACCTGTCCGAGGGAGGCAGAGGCGAGCGGTTGCTCGTCGATCGAAGCAAAGAGCGTGCTTATCGCTCCATCGAAATCGCTCTCCATTACGCTTAGCATGGTTTCGTATGTCTCAGGGGAGACTTCGTCTTGTAGATTTGATAGTTCGTCCGTGATGGTGTCCGGCAGGACATCCAGGCGGGAGGAGAGGAACTGCCCTACTTTGATCCACACTCCGCCCAGGCTTGTAGCGAGGGACCTGAAGCGTTGTGCGATTCGACGGTAGCGCCTGTTGGCTGTCCCTATAGATAGGCGGCGCAGTCCCACTCGCCGGAGAATGATGTCCCACCACAGCACGCTGAGCAGGACACCGGCGAAGAAAAACAAGACACGGAGGTAGCGCGACCGCAATTCCCGGGGAAGGTGGTGCCAACCGGCTGACGAGTCGGGCTGATGGGGTTCTTCAAGCGATGATGCAGGTTCGTTCTGCATGCCATCATCATACCCTATGACTGGCTAGAAAGATGGTGAGTGCTTATCCATGCGGAAATCGCATTACCAAGACGAGAACTCACGTTCTCAATACTTGCTACTACACATCAGAAGCGAATGACCGCGTGCGTGAAGATGAGACAACGCTGGAGTGTGTCTTTGAATGGGCGATTGAGGAAAACCCTCCATCTGATGAGGCTGAAGATTCAAACCGATTGTAGATATTAAGTGTATATAGGGTGAACCCGGTGGGGTGTGGATTTCGGGATAGGAGCGACGAAGCCATGAGTATACGAAAAAGTCTAACAATTTTGAGAAGTTTTGCGCTATTGGTCATGCTTTCACTCGCAGCTTGCCAAACTGCGGCGCCGACGAGCACAAGTGAGCCCTATCAAGAGGGGCCGGATATCTTTGACTCAGCATGGGGTGAGCGCGAGGTATTCCGTGCAAACTTAGTGCCCTCGGAGCAAGGGGTCCTCGACGAACTGCCCGGGGCAACGGAATACCGCATTGAGCTCACTATAGCGGAAGACTTCGACCGGATACACGGGCATGAAGCGGTCCTCTTCACGAATCAAGAGGACACACCGCTGGATGCCGTTTACTTTCGTCTATACCCCAACGTGACGGGCGGCCGTTTGACCATTTCAAATATGACCGTGGATGGAGAAGAAGTGGAAACGAAACTTGAAGCGTATGATAGCTCCTTGCGAGTCCAGCTTCCAGAGCGTTTGGAGCCAAACGCAAGCATAGTTGTAGATCTTGATTTTGAGGTGGAGATCCCGCGGGTGATGGGGGATTATTATGGTCTCTTCGGATATTTTGAAGATGTCATGGTGCTCGATACATTCTATCCGATGATCCCTGTCTATGATGATGAAGGGTGGAATGCGGCTGTCCCACAGATAAATGGCGATTTAACGTACAACGACGCCGCCTTCTATCTGGTGCAGGTACATTCCCCCGCGGAAGTGGTTGTCGTCGCGAGCGGCATTCGTCTTCAACGCACGGTCGCCGGTGATATTCAAACACTCACCTTCGCCAATGGCCCGGCGCGCGACTTTTATCTGGCTGCGAGCGAGAGATTCACGGTCATAAGCGAGAAGGTGGGCGATACGACGATCAACAGCTATGCCTTCCCTGAGTGGAAGGAAAACTCAAGAGTAGTTTTGCAGAGCTCGGCTAATGCGTTACGCAGCTTCAATTCTCGGTTTGGCACCTACCCATACAGCGAGATGGATTTGATGAGCACCCCGATGCTGGCATTGGGGATTGAGTATCCAGGAGCGATGGGCATCGCCCTCAGAATGTACGACCCGGAGGAAATCATCGGCGGCCTTCCGTCCCAGGTGTATGTTGAATCAACGGTTGCACACGAAGTGGCTCATCAGTGGTTCTATAACATGGTTGGCAATGATCAACCCGATGAACCCTGGCTCGATGAGGCGCTGGCCCAATATGCGACGGGTTTATATTACCAGGATACCTACGGCTCATCAGCCGCAGAAAGTTATCGCGCCTCCTGGCAGTCTCGTTGGGATCGTGTCGATGGAGCGGATATCCCCATTGGGTTGCCCGCAGGCGAGTACGAAGGGAGCGAGTACGGTGCGATCGTTTACGGACGCGGACCGATCTTCATCTCAGAGCTAGCAGACACGATGGGAATTGATGCGTTTGATGATTTCATCAAGACGTATGCGCAGGAATTTAAGTGGGATATCGGAACGGGAGAAACCTTCAAGCGCCTCGCTGAGGAGAAGTGTGATTGCGACCTGAGTCTGCTGTTTGAGGCCTGGGTTTACCCGTAAAGGATCACTCATAAACCCAACACATCACCCACTGTATACCATCTCATCCTCTCAAGACCGCACGCTCTGGAACCATCGGGAGTGCGGTCGCACTTCCATTAGGTACAATATTCTCTGGATGCTCGTTCAAAACATCCGCGGGGATATCCACATAATCTGGAGTGAATTCGTAGATATTAAGTGACATATTCCACTTTGGCGATTAATATGGGGCGGATATGCTAGGAACCCGGAGGCCTAATGCATGAACTTTCGATCACGGAGAGCATCCTTGAGATCGCTCTGCGTCATGCTGCAGAAGCCGAGGCTGAAAAAATCACGGATATCCACCTGGTTATCGGCAAGCTCTCTTCTATTGTGGATGATTCGGTGCAGTTCTATTGGGATATTATCAGCGACGGAACAGCCGCGCAGGGCGCGGTGCTGCACTTTCGTCGTGTGAGGATTGAGATTGTCTGTCAGGCGTGTGGTGAGAGCTATCATCCCGAAGAGCTCGATCTGAGCTGCCCTGCGTGCGGCAGTCGGGATGTGCGGGTTGTAGCGGGAGAGGAATTCCGCCTGGAAGCGATTGAAGTGGAGTAGCGATTAACAATGTTGACATGTTTACAGGGAGGGCTGACATGAAAGAGCGCATCCCAATTGTGGAGAAAATCCTCAGCGCAAATGATCATATCGCCGCGCAGAATAAATCTGCCCTCGATTTGGCCGGGGTCCTGAGTTTGAACTTCATGGCTTCGCCGGGAGCTGGCAAGACCTCGCTCATTGAGCATACGATCAAGAAACTTAAAGACAGGCTGAAACTCGCCGTCATTGACGGTGATGTGGCGACAAGTATCGACGCTGACCGTGCGGCTGCGGCAGGCGCGCAGTCGGTGCAGATCAACACAGGAGGGGAATGTCACCTCGATGCGATCATGCTCCAAGGGGCTCTATCAGAACTGCATCTTGAAGATATTGATTTGCTTATCGTTGAGAACGTTGGCAACCTCATCTGTCCGGCGAGCTTCCAACTCGGGACTCATAAGAGTGTGCTTATCGCTTCTGTGCCCGAAGGGGATGATAAGCCCTATAAATACCCAGGGATGTATCGCGGCGTAGAAGCACTGGTGATCAACAAAATAGACCTCCTTCCCTATGTTGAGTTTGACATGGAGTATTTTCGACAGGGTGTGGAGATTCTCAACCCCGGTCTCGTGACCTTCCCACTTTCCTGCCGTACGGATGAAGGACTGGATGCTTATCTGGCATGGGTGGAAACCGAAATGGAGGCTCATCGTCGAGTTGTTCAATGAGTGAGGTGAGCGGCGTTCGGATCCACATACAGGGCGTAGTTCAGGGGGTGGGCTTCCGCCCGTTTGTCTTCTCGTTAGCCGAGGCATCGTCGCTGACGGGCTGGGTGCGCAACACATCGGCTGGGGTCGAGATCGAGGTCGATGGCTTGCCGAACGCGCTGGATTCGTTTGTAGCGTCTTTGAGAACGGACGCTCCTCCGTTGGCAAGGATTGATTCTGTTGAAGTCGAGACATGTGACCCCGGGCACCATCATGATTTCACGATCCTTCCCTCTAAGTCCCTCGCAGATGCATCCCAACCGATCTCGCCCGATGTGAGTCTATGTGCGGATTGCCGCCGGGAACTATACGATCCAACGGACCGACGCTTCCGTTACCCATTCATTAACTGCACAAACTGTGGACCGCGCTTCACAATTATTCAGGATATCCCCTACGATCGCCCGAATACGACGATGGCACCTTTCGCGATGTGCACGGAATGCGCCGCGGAATATCACGATCCGCGCGATCGACGTTTCCACGCTCAACCAGTAGCCTGTCCTGACTGCGGACCGCAGGTTTGGTTGGAAGACAACGGCGTTCGGAGGGCTGCTCGGGAAGATGCGCTTCAAGCAGCGCGGCAGTTGATAAGTGAGGGAAAAATCTTGGCCGTTAAAGGGCTGGGAGGGTTCCACCTCGCCTGTGACGCAACGAATGACGAAGCGGTGACCGAATTGCGGCGCCGCAAGCTGCGCATAAACAAACCTTTTGCTGTCATGGTTTATGACGTAGAGGCCGCCGGGGATCACTGTGAACTTGGTGAGACGGAAAGGGGCCTGCTGCTCTCGAGGGAACGTCCGGTTGTGATCGCCGCTCGAAAAAGTGGGTCAACAATCAGCGATGCAGTCGCGCCCGGGCAGAACACGATCGGGTTGATGCTGCCATACACTCCTCTGCATGAACTTCTTCTTGAGCAAGCTGATGGTTTTCCAGAGGCGTTGGTCATGACCAGCGGCAATATAAGTGAGGAGCCGATCGCCACAGATAATGATGAGGCGCGTACCAGGCTGGCTGTCTTGGCTGACGCATTCTTGATGAATGATCGCGATATCCACACGCGCTGTGATGATTCTGTAGTGCGCGCCTTCGATGGTGGAGCCTATCTGTTGCGCCGTTCACGCGGCTATGCACCATTCCCGCTTAACCTCGCCTGGGAAAGCCCATCCATTTTAGCCACAGGTCCAGAATTGAAGAACACCTTCTGTTTGACGAAGGGGACGTATGCCTTCCTGAGTCATCATATCGGCGATATGGAAAACTATGAGACCCTGCAGTCTTTCGAAGATGGAATCATCCATTTCGAACGTCTATTCCGGGTTACCCCAGAGGTTATCGCCTACGATCTACACCCGAATTACCTGGCAACCCGCTATGCGATCGAGCGGGCGGAGCGCGATGATTTGCCGGCCATCGGAATTCAACATCACCACGCGCACATCGCCGCCTGTATGGCAGAGCACAACTTAGCGGCAGATGAGAGCGTTATCGGAGTCGCCTTCGACGGTACGGGCTATGGAGAGGATGGGGCGATCTGGGGGGGTGAGGTGCTGGTCGCTGCCTACGGGCAATATGAGCGTTTTGCCCACCTAGACTACGTGCGCATGCCCGGAGGCGACGCTGCTGTGGTTAAACCGTGGCGCTTGGCGCTGGCATGGCTCCATAAGGCAGGGCTTCCCTGGAGAGATGATCTTCCTCCTGTCAAAGCAGCGAGCGAAGAGGAGCAGCGCGTGGTCGCACGCCAGCTAGAGATTGGGTTGAACAGCCCGCAAACATCTAGTATGGGGCGCTTATTCGACGCTGTCTCCGCGTTGATCGGATTACGACAGGAGGTCAACTACGAGGCGCAAGCGGCCATTGAACTCGAGTCCCATGCGGACAGGGAAGAAACAGGAAACTTTCTATTTGATTTCCGTGATGGATTGTTAGACCCAACTCCGGTCATCCGTTCCATCGTCAGCGACCTGAGCGAGGGCGTTTCGGTACAGGTGATCGCGGCTCGTTTTCACAATGGGGTTGCGCAGGCGGTTCTCGAAGTCTGCACCAGCGCTCGCGATAAACACGGATTGGATAGGGTCGTCCTCAGCGGTGGAGTGTGGCAGAATATGTTCTTGATGTGCAGGACAGTTGATCTACTGCAAGGGAATAATTTCGAAGTCCTGATCCATCGTAAGGTTCCAGCGAATGATGGCGGATTGGCACTCGGGCAAGCTGCCATCGCCGCCCATAAGATATTGACGGGTTCTGTAGGGGAATGAGATAAGATTACAGTCGACGAAGCGGAGGTAATGCGGATGTGCCTAGGTGTACCCGGAAGAGTGAATGAGATTTATGAAGCAAACGGATTAAAAATGGGGAAGGTCGACTTCGGCGGAGTCAAGCGCGAGGTGTGTTTGGAATATGTCCCTGAGATTGAGATCGGGGAGTACGTCATTGTTCACGTCGGCTTCGCTATCAATCAAATGAGCGAAGAAGAGGCGGAAGAGACACTTGACTTGTTACGCCAGATAATTAGCATCGAAGATGAAATCGGTCCGGAAGGCGGCGTAGCGTGAAATATGTAAGCGAATACCGTGACGCTAATCTGGTGAAAGGTGTTTTGGACGAGATTCGCCGCACCGTAACTCAACCCTGGGTGGTGATGGAGATCTGCGGGGGGCAAACGCACTCCATCGTACGCTACGGCATCGATCAGCTTCTGCCCTCTGAAATCGAATTGGTCCATGGACCGGGCTGCCCCGTATGTGTGACGCCTTTGGAGTTGATTGATAAAGCTATCGCCATCGCCTCCCGTCCGGAGGTGATCTTCACGTCGTATGGCGATATGCTCCGTGTCCCGGGTTCAGAGCGGGATCTTTTCTCTGTGCGTGCGTCGGGTGGCGATGTCCGCGTCGTGTACTCGCCGCTGGACGCTGTGAAAATAGCTCAGCAGAACCCGGATCGCGAGGTGGTTTTTTTCGCCATTGGATTCGAAACCACCGCGCCGCCCAATGCGATGAGCGTCTCACAGGCTCAAGCGCTGGGATTGGACAATTTTAGTGTGCTTGTGTCGCACGTCCGTGTTCCTCCGGCAATCCACGCCATTCTCGGTTCATCTCACAACCGGGTGCAGGGATTTCTTGCAGCCGGGCACGTCTGTGCCGTGATGGGCTACTGGGAATATCCACCCATTGCGGAGATGTATAACGTTCCGATTGTCGTTACGGGCTTCGAGCCGCTGGATATCGTACGCGGAGTCCTGCATGTGGTGCGCTTATTGGAGAGCGGGGAAGTTGCTGCTGAGAACGCCTATGCGCGAGCGGTGACTTTTGAGGGAAATAAGCCGGCGCAGGCTTTGATAGAGAGGGTTTTCGAAACGTGTGACCGAAAATGGCGCGGGATTGGGCTGATCCCCCAAAGCGGATGGAAACTACGACCGGAGTTTGTCGCCTTCGATGCTGAGGGACGCTTTGATGTTGCAGATATTCAAGCGGAGGAATCGCCTCTTTGCATCGCCGGGTTGATCCTGCAGGGGTTAAAAAAGCCGCATGATTGTGAGGCTTTTGGCAAGCAATGTACACCGGAACATCCATTAGGAGCGACCATGGTCTCAGCGGAGGGTGCTTGCGCTGCCTATTATCGCTATGGACGCTTGTAAAACGAATAATCTGGAGTGCGCAAGCTCCGCTTGGGGTTTGTATCAGGGCTAGCTGAGCCCACATATGGCCTGGAGTGCGCAAGCTCTGCTTGCGACCGGCAGCAGAGCTGCCTGAGTCCACATGAGGTCTGGAGTGCGCAAGCTCTGCTTGCGACCGGCAGCAGAGCTGCCTGAGTCCACATGAAGTCTGGAGTGCGCAAGCTCTGCTTGCGGTTTGTCGTGGAATCGCCTGAATTATTGACAAGGAACTCGTGCTTTAAGATAATCGTGTGTTTGGGGGTGTAGGGAAATGGAAAAATATAGGACGCATAGGCACACACCACCGCACCTCTTCCGACCGAATGCTGTATACATGGTTACTGCTGGAATATTCGGGAAACGAAGATTGCTGGATACAAATGATAAAAAGGGCAAGTTCCTTGAAGTGCTTTTCGAGCGGGCAGAGATACTTAACTGGAACCTAGAGGCTTGGGCAGTCTTGGACAACCATTACCATTTTGTCGCCCGTGCGCCATCAGAAGCGACGAAACTCGCGTCGCTGATTCGAGGTCTACATTCGATTAGCGCAAAACACCTGAATCAAATCGATGGGATTAGGGGTAGAAAAATTTGGCGTAACTACTGGGATACCTGCATTACAAACGAGCGTTCGTATCTAGCTCGATTACACTATGTGCATGTCAATCCAGTGAAACATGGAATTGTGGACCAACCGGAAATGTACCCTTTTTGCAGTTATCGCTGGTTCATGGATCATACTGACATTTCTTGTCGCCACAGAGTTTTTTCTCAGCCGATCAATTGCATCAGTGTTGATGATGATTTTTGAGGGAAATATGGCTAACGTGGTCTGAAGTGCGCAAGCTCTGCTTGCGACCGCTAGCAAGGCACAATGAGTTCAGAGAAGGTATCTTATGAGTGAAGAAAAAGACCAGGTTACGATCCACGGGTTGGTTTGTCCCCGCCCATTGGTCCATAACGATATCGTCGTTCTGGGACACGGGAGCGGGGGGAAAATGACCCAGGACTTAATCACGAGGACTTTCTACCCTCCTCTTGAGAACCCCGCTTTATTGCGCGGTGATGATGCCGCGGTTGTGGATCTCCCGCAATCAGGGCGCCTGGCGATTAGCACGGATGCTCACATTGTCGCACCGTTATTCTATCCGGGCGGCGATATCGGTCGTCTGTCCGTAGCAGGGACTGTAAATGATTTGGCAGTAATGGGAGCAAAACCGCTCTGGTTGACGGCAAGCTTTATCCTCGAAGAAGGGTTGCCCATATTTATCCTCGAGAAAGTGCTCGAGTCCATGAAGGCAACTGCGCATGAGGCAGGGGTTGTCATCATTGCCGGGGACACAAAAGTCGCTGAGCGAGGCAAGGCAGACGGCATTTTCATCACCACGAGCGGCGTAGGTGTCATTCCTGAAGGGCGAGATGTCGGAGGTGCGAAGGCAGAACCAGGTGATGCCGTCCTGCTTTCGGGCCCCGTAGGTGAACACGGCATAGCGGTCCTCGCCGCACGGGGAGAGCTTGAATTTGAAGCTGATGTCACATCAGATGTAGCCCCATTGAACGGGCTCATTGAAGCCATGTTTAAAGTTTGTCCATCGATCCACGTTCTGCGAGATCCGACGCGCGGCGGCGTAGCGACGACCTTAAATGAGATCGCCCAACAGAGTGAAGTTTCGATTCAGATCGACGAAATTGCCATTCCAGTCACACTTCCGGTAATGGCCGCATGTGAAATGCTGGGCTTTGATCCGTTCTATGTGGCCAATGAAGGCAAGGTTGTCGCCATCGTCCCGGCTGAATACGCAGAAGCAGTGCTTGAATCCATGCGTGCTCACCCTCTTGGCGAACAGGCCGTGAGAATCGGGGATGTTTCAGATGAACCCGCGGGCCGGGTATTAATGAAGACCGCGATCGGAGGAACTCGTGTCGTCGATGTGCTTGCCGGCGAGATGCTGCCTCGAATCTGTTAGGTGACGATAAGGGTTTAGATCCAACACTCACGGCGTATAAACTATTGGGACTGTCTCCTTCAAACGGGGCAGTCCCATAATTACCTTAAGACGGGCTTTACTCTTCTAAGTAAGGGAACAATGGTCCGATCAACTCACACAATATCAAGAAGTTAATGAATGAGTTAACCCTCCCTGGGTATAACCTTATGCAGATTGGAGGCTATTAACGATGTTCCGTGTTTCCTCTGCTAACTCCGGTGATTCGTTGTAAACAGCGACGCCTTTCCGGTCAGCCTCGATCACGTGCTCATCATTAAAAAGATAGCCAAGGATAGGGAGCCCGGGAGAATGAGACATGATAAAAGCTCGATCATCCTCGTTGCGCAGCTTGCTCCCCACTAAGTAAAGCTTGGCAAGTTTTAAGTCCTCTGCCAGAGATTTTATCTGGGTTGCGGTCCCAATACTGCGTGCCGTGGGTTCGACGACGATTATCATGGCATCGACGGCGTCGGCTGTCGCTCTACCGAGATGTTCGACACCAGCATACATATCCATGAGCACAACCTCATCCATGCGCAAGAGAATGTGCGTGATCAGCGAACGCAGCATCGTGCTTTCGGGGCAGATACAGCCTGAACCACCCATCTCGACCGCCCCTAATTCCAACAGGCGGATGTTGCCCTGGACGGCTGAGAAGCGTTCGGGCAGGTCGTCGACGCGCGGATTTAATTTAAAGAAACCGCCGGTCGTCCCCGGCTGAGCGCCGGTCCGTTCATAGATCAACTCATCCATACGGGCAATCGGCGTTAACCCTGCGAGCAAGTCACTTGGGAATCCCAACGCCGCACCGAGGCATGGTGAGTGATCGGCATCGACGGGCAGCACCTGGTATTCCAGGTCAGCGTATGTGTACGCGAGCAGGCTGGCTAAAGTTGTTTTTCCTACTCCACCCTTACCCGTTATGGCGATCTTCATCTGCGTAACCTCTCTCCTGTCTCAGGATTGGTTATCTATCTGGAATCCGAGAAGCTGCTAGTGTTCGTTTCATCGTTGACCGCGCTGTCGAGGCGCGGTCGTCACCGAGAACTACATTGTGGCCATGTGCGTTTTCGAAGGGTCTCTGCGTGTTCTAACGCTTGATGTCGAGAAGCCCTTTCTCCCTCAATAATGGACGGGCGTCAATCATATTGCGTTCAAGAGCGGCGTCCCGGGGCATGTCGAAAGCTATGGCCATGAGCTGCGTAAAGAAAAGCGCAGGCATTTTTTCATCGAGATCCATCTGCGTTTGACGGCCGTCGAGGTTTATATGGCAGAGCGGGCAAGCAAGAGCGATCACATCCGCACCCCGCGCCCGCGCATTGGTAATTATTTTGCCGCTCATCTCGAGCACGATATCCGTGTGTGTAAGTGACAATGAAGCGCCGCAGCAAGAGACCTTGCTATCCCAATCCACAACCGTTGCCCCCAGAGCCTTTATCAGACGGTCCATGGCCATCGGGTATTCAGGGTCCTTCGATTCGGTTACCTCGGGAGGGCGCGTGAGCAGACAACCATAGTAACAGGCAACAGTAAGCCCTTCGAGCGGGCGCTTCACCTGTGCGGCGACGCCTTCGCTGCCAATGCGTTCATCGATGAGGTCGAGAACCGAGAGGATGGCGACGCTATCCTGGTAAACGTAGCCGAGTTCGGCGTCTAGCTCGCTTTTCAGATCCGGATCGAGTCGTAAATCGCGCGCAGCAGATTTAAAGCGGTTGAAGCATGCGGCGCATGGCAGGGTTACGTCTTTCAACCCGTCCTGTTCGATTAAGACCAGACTCTCGAGCGGAAGACGAGTAGCCGTCTTATGATCGACGCGGTGGGCTGGAGTCGATCCGCAGCATACCCATCCCTCGGGTTCGACAGGCTTGAGCCCTAATTCTTCAAGAACGGAACGAGTGGAATCGTCGAATTCCTTGGCCATCGCGTGAAGGGAGCAGCCAGGGTAATAGCCGACTTCGTTTGAAGGTCTGGAAGCTGGAGCGAGAGGCGCCTTCCGCTTTCGTTTCCTCACGATCTTCGGCAGGAAGTTAATCTTGCGGTGTTTGATCATATTTAAACCGAAGATGACATCCTTGAACGGCTGCTTGGTTCTCATATTCATCTCGAGCGTCAGCCCCAGCTCATAGGCGCGGCCAAGGATATCCACGTCACGCAAGAAGACTTTTTGAAACAATGCAA
>DAOWMX010000344.1 GCA_030642885.1 Anaerolineales bacterium
AGCTTCGATAATAATGTCACCTGTTTTCGCATACTTCGCCGCGTTGTCCAGCAGGTGGAAGAATACGCTGTCGAGCGCGCGCTCATCCCCGATGGCCCGGGCCATGTCCTCCCCGATTTCCGTTTTTATTCGAGGTTTGACGGTGCGAGCGGGGAAGCGTGCAATCGTCTTCTTAAGAACCTCGGCAGTCGAGAGAGGCGAGAGCGATAGCTGAAACCTCCCGGCTTCTAATGCCGATAAATCCAGGATAGTCTCAACGAATATAGAAAGGCGCTCTGTCTCGTCCTGAACGAGCTGCAGAGATTGACTCGACTTCTTCCCTAGTTTTGAACGGCTCTTGAGGACAAGCTCTATTCCGCCCCTTATATTCGTCAGCGGCGCCCTCAATTCATGGGATACGAGGGCGACGAACTCCGATTTAAGGTTGTCGAGTGTTTTCAACTCCTCATTTAATCTCTCAAGATCGGCGACGGTGTCCTCTAA
Organism: Anaerolineales bacterium; assembly: GCA_030642885.1. Taxonomy (GTDB): domain Bacteria; phylum Chloroflexota; class Anaerolineae; order Anaerolineales; family E44-bin32; genus E44-bin32. Next base: position 484 of record DAOWMX010000344.1, read on the forward strand.
TTCTCGGGTTCTCCCCTCGACCTTATCCTCCAGTTCAGCGTTTAATCTGGCAAGGTCGTTACTGGCACGGGCAATTTGCTCCAGAGCATTTCGCAGGTCGGTTTCACGCTCGCGGATCATCGTCAGATCATGAGCAGTCCCCGCCAACAAGGCACTCTGGCCGCGGGCAGCCTGTATCGGGTTGAGTGAAAGATGCCCGGGAAACCTGTTGCTCTCCTCACTACCTATCGCAACCTCCCCGCTCCAACCCCCATCGAGAGCACGCTCGAGAATCGTGTCAAACGACGCCGGCTCATCTCTTTCGATGTGGAAGAACAAATTCACGTTCTGGGCTTCTTCATCGCCTATCGCCTTTCGCAGCGCTGGATTAGAAAGCTGTATTTCACCCTCGGGTGTGCAAACGAAAGCCAGGTCAGATGTCGCATTGATGAGCGCCGCGAACTGCACCATCTCCTGCTGACCGGTAATTACGCCCTGGCGGGCGAACATCAGCAGGATCAGGATTCCTGCCGCGACGATACTTACCCAATCCAGAGCTCCGGCATACCACCAATCAAAAACTATATAGCCAACGACGGCATAAGTGAATGCGACAGGTAAAAGGAGTTCTATCCGCAGCCGCCACTTCCGCCGACCAGATTCCTCTTGACGCTGGTGCGCATATCGGCCTTGCAGGATCTGATAAGTAATGCCAATAAGCACCGTTCCCACCATCCAACCCGCCTCGACAAAGCTCGGCATACCAACGCGGGCCTCGCCACGAAGCAGACCATTTCCTAAATCGCTCACAAAAAAAACAATAAAAGCGATCGCCAAGAGTGGAAACACCCAGCGTTCCTGTTGATGCCTGCGAAGTAGATTTAAGCGCAATACTAAGACGAGCAATATCAGGTCTAAAGTGGGAAGGACGCTCAACCAGAAAGCATCACCGGGAGAGAGCGTCTGGGCACGGAATGTGGGACCCAGAAAGATGAGCCAGGAGATCGTCAAAACGGAGATGATCAGGATGGCGAGATCAAGCGTTTCCCGCATCCGTCCAAAGCGTCCCGGTTGCTCCGTTGGGTAGGTAATGAATGCTGAAAGGGCAGCCAGATAACCCGCCAGAACTAATAACTCACGAAATGACGGCGGAAGTAAGGGTTGACCGCGTAAAATCCA
>DAOWMX010000230.1 GCA_030642885.1 Anaerolineales bacterium
ATGCCCCATGTATTTGAGCATCCACCATAGACGGGCTGCTATACCCCCACCACGCGAATCGTAAACAACGACCTGGGTGCCCTCATCAATACCCAATTCAGAGAAGTATTCTGCGATGACCTCGATTCCGGGGAGAGGATGACGCCCGTTCGTTCCGCTCTTTGGCGCGGTTAGATTGTCGTCAAGATGGACATAGACAGCTCCAGGAATGTGGTCGATCAAATATTGTTCTTCTCCCCAGTTCGGCTGAACCAGGTAAAAGCGGCTGTCGAAGATCGCCCAATTCGCTTCTTCGAGATGAGGTTCGAGCTGATTTGGGGTGAGGACGGTCGTGTAGTTCATAATTGTCTCCTATGCTGGCGCACAGCAGGTAATGCCGAATATTGCAATCCATCTCCTGGAAAAAGTGTCGCCAAAATTTGGAGCGATCCGTCACCCCACGATCTGGCGATAAGCCAGATGCCAATTTGTTTCTTTGAGGCGGGTGGGATTTCGAAGCAGCGGACTTTCAAGCGAGGTGTCACTCGCGTTGCGTGAGATGTCAATTATTAACGGGTCATCCTGCTGTCCTGAAAGAGGTAGCGCCCATCTGGATGAATAGCAAGGAGTGAGTCACCTTCGCTGACGAGTTCAAATGGTTATGAGATGGCGCGGTCAACTCGTTAGTCCTGCTTGCTGTCCTCGCTACTTTCTTCGCTTCTTGGTGCTGCCTTCCTTAATTGTTCGATTGAAATGCGGTTGGCATGGCGGCAGCCTGGACAGCGGACGTCGTAATGAGTACCTTCGCTCTCCTCGAGAGCTTCAAGAGCGAAGGCGATTTCCTCTTTCTTGATGTGGAAATTTCTACCGCATCGATAACATCTGGTCTGCATTTGACAACTCCTGTGATGTATTAAGCTTAATTTGCATTCAATCGGTTGCTGCTCCGGCCGGGTCAGTGCGGATCAGTGAAAACGCGACCCCGAATAAAACGATTGTGGCGCCCGCGATGCGTAAGGGTGATGGCAGCTCACTAAGCACAAGATAGGCTAGGACCGCCGCAGCAATGGGCTCGCCTAAAAGTGTGATCGAAACCTTAGTGGCGGGTAAGTACCGCAATGCCCAATTATAAGTTGAATGGGCAAATAATTGTGGGAAGATCGCAAGCAGTAGGAACCAGAGGTATGTGATCGGTGGGTACCCGAAAAGGTTGTACCCAGATGAAATCACGGCAAAGATCAAGAAGGTAGCAGCAGATGAATACACAAGACCGATATAGATGAGGAGTGAAAAATCAGATCTAAGGCGGCGTCCGATGATGAGATAAGCTGCTCCGGCTGCGCCTCCCAAAAGAGCTAGCAGGTCGCCAAGCAATACATTCTTTCCGCCGCCCGAAGTTGTGGTACCACATGAAAATCCATCACTGAAAACACAGGTATCGCTTAATGCGATCATCAATCCACCGCCGAATGCTAGTCCCAAACCGATCAAAGTTCTCCGCGAAGGTATCTCTCCGAGGAGAAGGGGAGAGAATGCGGCGACGAAAAGAGGAGTAGTTTGAACGAGGACCACTGAGCTGGTAACGTTGGTATATTCGAGTGAGGTGATCCAGGCGCCGAAGTGCAGGGCTAAGAATAGCCCCGAGAGGAAGGCCATTTTATATTGTGCCAGGGAGAGCTCCCGCAGTTTTTGGCGCTGGCGGAAGAAGAAGGGGGCCAGGATCAAAGATGCGATCGTTAATCGATATGCAGCTATTACCAAAGATGGAGCATCATTCTGGGCGAAGCGAATAAAGATGGATGAGGTGGAAGCAGCGATAATTCCCAGTCCCAATGCAAGAACGGGAGGTATATGGGTTTTACCTTCAGGTGCGATTGTTGATCTGGTTTGCTTTGTAGACATCATTTCGCTTGACAAATTCTGATTCTGAAGACTACAATCCATTCGCAAATGTAATCACGATGCATTCGCTCGTTTTCTTGGATAAGTATAGTGTTTAGAATGGAATGAAGGAAAAGGAATTGGCGCTCGACCGACCTGCGCTTGATTAATGTTGCGGAGCGAGAAAGCCAATTTTGGGGCTTGACGTTTGGGAACATGCCTATTACCTTAGGTATAAGAACGCAGACCAGATTATTTCGCCGTTTGGTGGAAATCCGTGAACTGGTAGGAAGGTACACGGCGCTTTAGAGGCTAATCTGTCTTGCAGCGGGTATAGGGGTAATGCCTGCTCCGTCTCTCAATTATCATACTGGAGGTATGAATAATGACCCATATTATCACCAGCTTGTGCCTTCGCGATTCGGGCTGTGTAGAGGTATGCCCTGTGGAGTGCATCATTCCCGGGAAACCGGCCGATAAATGGCCGTGGTATTACATTGACCCGGATACATGCATCGACTGTGGCGCGTGCATACCCGAATGCCCGCTTGAGGCGATCTTTACCGAAGACGAAGTGCCATCCGATTACGCTGCCAAGGGTGGTGAGCACCTGAGTATGCCAGCAGGAACTGCTGGCTTCGATACGGTTTACGATGGAGAGAACCACCAAGGTGAGGCCGTACACCTGGAGCACACGAAGATTCTTGAGGCTGGAGAAGTCGTCGATCTTTCCCCTGACATCCAGCCGAATTATGACTTCTTCACGGATGGTCCGGGGTATAGTGTGCTGGAAGGTTAGCTCACACCATGAGGACATAACGTCGAGGGAGCCAAAACGGCTCCCTCTTTTTTTGTTAAAGCTGAGACTGTTCGGGTAAATGGCTTATGAACGGGTGATAACGACAAAGAGGTCTAAGGGGTGCGAGCAGCTCTCGGAGGTTAACGGATGGCGGCATACTGCGAACCTCTCGCTTGGTTTACATGGAAACCTGCAGGGGAGACTCCCTGTGGGTGGAGGCGAGATTAGTAGGATCAAACATCCATTACAGTTCTCTCTATCTCCTGTTGTCACCTAAAGCGCAGAGTCGTGGAAAATTATGTCGAGCAGTAATCTATCTTTATCGAGCGAGCAAATCGAAGAGATGCAGCGCCACGTAGAAAATTGCTATCCGGAGGAGGGCTGCGGAATCTTGGGAGGCTTCTCTGATCGTGTAGCATGGGTGATTCCCATCACGAACATGCTGCACTCATTAACGCGCTACCAAATGGATCCCCGGGAGCAGATTGACGCTTTTTTCAAAATCGAAGATGCAGGGGGGAAACTTATCGGTATCTTCCACTCGCACCCAAACGGGCCGGAGTTTCCCTCGGAATCTGATGTTCGCGAGAGCGCCTTTCCGGAAGCCGTTCATATTATCTGGCACCCTCTAGATGAAGAATGGAACTATCATGTCTATCGGATCGACCCAATAGTGGGATTTGTTGCGGTTGGAATAAGTTTGCACAGACCGTAACAACTTACGGTTCTTGGTGTTTTCTTAATGGGTAATGACGATGAGGAGGAGTTATGTGGGTTAACCGTGTCATCGCACTCATAGCAGCGTATTTACTGGGATCGATCCCCGTTGGATTATTAATGGTGAGGGTCATTAGAAGACGGGATATCACAAAGTGGTACAGCGGCAGGACAGGGGGGACAAACGTAATGCGTGTCGCCGGGGTTTGGGCGGGAGTCGGAACGGCGATTGCGGATGTATTAAAGGCTGCTGGAGCCGTATGGGTCGCACGTGCATTGACTGGCGGAGGCGAACCCTGGATCGAGGCAGTCGCCGGAGCCCTTGCGATTCTGGGACATAACTATTCCATCTTCCTAATCCAGCGAGAAGATGGCAAGGTTCGACTGCGGGGTGGAGCCGGTGGCGCATGCTCCCTTGGCGCGGCAGTTGGGTTATGGCCGCCGGCAGGGTTAATAATTCTTCCGCTTGTGGGCGCGATCTTCTACGGAATCGGATACGCTTCGGTGGCAACGATGAGCGTGTCATTTCTGGCCGGGATCATCTTCACCATCCGGGCAGCGCTCGGCCTCAGCCCCTGGGCGTATGTCGGCTATGCAATCATGGCAGAGTTATTGGTGATCTGGGCATTGCGCCCGAATATCAAACGGTTATTGAATGGGGATGAGCGACTTGTAGGGTGGCGTGCTCGGAATAAAATCAAAGAAGATCACGAAAAA
>DAOWMX010000248.1 GCA_030642885.1 Anaerolineales bacterium
CGTCGCACAGGCATCCTCGCTTAATATCATCGTTGTCGATGAGCAAAAGCTTTCACCGGTTCTTGGATCGAACTTTGATCTTCCCATCGAAATCATCCCCTTCGGGAGGCGTCCTTTGGAAGAGTATTTGCGATCCCTCGGTGCTAAACCACAATTACGCATGAAAACGGATGGCACCCCATTTGTCACGGATAACGGGAACACCATTCTCGATTGTCATTTTGGCCCGATAGATGATCTCCATGCTTTGTCAGCAGAGCTAAAAAGCAGGGCGGGGATCGTCGAGCACGGGCTTTTCCTCGATCTTGCGAGCGAAGTAATCGTCGCCGCGGGGGATGGGATTCGTTCACTAAAACGAAATTAAAGAAAGCAGGGTTATGAGCATGCAAATAGGGATGGTTGGGCTGGGAAAAATGGGCGGCAATATGACCTCCCGGCTGTTGAAGGGTGGGCACGAGGTAGTAGTAACCGATCACAACCAGGATGCAATTAACAAAGCGGAGTCAGAAGGCGCAGATGGCGCTGACTCACTCGAGGTTTTGGTGAGCCAACTTCAAACCCCGCGTGCTGTCTGGATCATGGTCCCAGCGGGTAAACCAACCGAGTCGCTTCTGAACGAGCTGGGAGAACTGCTCACAGACGGTGATACTGTAGTTGATGGCGGCAACAGCAACTATAAGGACACCCAGCGCAGAGCAACCGAGCTGGAGGAGAAGGGGATCTCCCTGGTGGACGTCGGCACGAGCGGGGGGGTCTGGGGTCTTGCCGAGGGCTACAGCATGATGATCGGTGGAGAAGCATCCAAGGTGAAACAACTTCAATCGGTCTTCGAAACACTCGCCCCTGGAGAGAACATGGGTTGGGGTCATGTCGGTTCCAACGGAGCGGGTCATTTTGTAAAAATGGTCCATAACGGGATTGAATACGGCCTGATGCAAGCTTACGCCGAGGGCTTCGAGATCATGAAAGCCAAAGAGGATTTCGACCTGGATTTGCACAACATCGCTGAGATTTGGCGTTTTGGAAGCGTTGTCCGGTCCTGGCTGCTCGATCTCACCGCGGAAGCTCTGAAGGAGGATCCAGACTTATCCAATATAAAGGACTGGGTTGCAGACAGTGGGGAAGGTCGGTGGACGGTTGAAGAGGCTATCGACCTGGATATTCCCGCTCCGGTCATTACACTTTCGCTCATGATGCGCTTGGTAAGCCGGCAAGATGAGCGTTATTCGGCGAAGCTCCTGGCGGCAATGCGTAATCAGTTTGGTGGGCACGCGATCAAGCGAGAGAGTGGATCCTGAGCATGTTGTCTGTGAGAAGCGATCCGCTGGAGGGCGTAAATGAGTCTGGGTAACAAGGAATCAAACGCTACGAGCATAGTTATTTTTGGAGCCTCCGGCGATCTGACCACCCGCAAATTGGTTCCGGCACTCTTTAATCAATATCGCAAAGGACGGTTACCGGAGGATATCCACATTGTGGGAACCGCTCGGAGTGAGATCAGCCATGAGCAGTTCCGGGAGAAGATGCGCCGAGGTGTGGAGGAATTGGCGAATTTTGAGTGCCCGAAACAGGAGTGGATGGATTTTTCCCAGAGACTCTGGTATTTGCAGGGCGACATCAAGAAAAGCGCGGACTACGCGGCGATGGATAGTTTTCTTCAAGAGCTCGAGGGTGGTCCAGCGAACCGCCTGTATTACCTCGCAACTGTCCCGTCGCTGTTCCCGGTTGTCATTCAGGAATTGGGGCAAGCCGGCATGGCGCATGAAAGCGACGGGTGGCGGCGCATTATTATCGAAAAGCCATTTGGCAGAGATTCAAAAAGCGCTTTCGAACTGAATAACGTGATCCATTCGGTTTTCAACGAACAACAGGTATATAGAATCGACCATTATCTTGGGAAAGAGACGGCGCAGAACATCCTGTATTTCCGCTTCCTCAATACCATCTTTGAACCGACTTGGAACCGGAACTACATCAGCCATGTTCAACTCACCGTGGCGGAAGACGTTGATGTGCAGCATCGCGCTGGATATTACGACAAAGCGGGAGTCGTGCGGGATATGTTCCAGAACCACCTGCTGCAGTTGCTCACGCTGGTCACGATGGAGCCCCCAGCGACGTTCGCCGCGGATGCGGTGCGCAACGAGAAGGTGAAGGTCCTCCAGGCTGTCCGGCCCATCAGGGTTGAAGATACGGTTCGTGGTCAGTATGAGGGTTATTGTCAGGCTGAAGGAGTGGCTGACGGTTCTCAAACCCCGACCTACGCCGCCTTGAAACTTCATATCGACAACTGGCGCTGGCAGAGTGTGCCCTTCTACCTGCGGTCGGGAAAAGCGCTGCGACACAAGACGAGCGAGGTAGTGGTCGAGTTCAAGTCGCCGCCGCATGTGATGTTCCCGCTTCCGGAAGGCTACGAGTTGAACCAGAATTTCCTATCCCTTTGCATTCAACCGGATGAGGGCATACATCTGCGTTTCGAAACGAAGGTGCCCGACTCGCAGCAGGAGACGCGTTCTGTCGAGATGGACTTCCATTACCGGGACTCGTTTGGTGATGAACCCCTTCCGGATGCTTATGAGCCATTGCTCCTCGACGCACTGGCGGGGGATGCTTCACTATTCACCCGCAGCGATGAAATCGAGGCCGCCTGGGGGATTATTGACCCTGTCCTGAAAGCCTGGGAAGAGACCTCCCCTACTTATGCGGTGGAGGCGTATGGGCGAGGGACCTGGGGTCCGAAAGAAGCCGAAGCATTTATTCAAAGAGACGGTTTTACGTGGCGCTTTGGCTGTTCGGGCCACGAACACTAGACCAAAATTGTATCCTTGCTATTAATACGATTGTGACCTGGCGGTTTTACGCTGCCCAGCTCCAATACATTAATGAACCGTAGGGCAGACCTATGTGTCCGCTCGTTAGCCTCAAGTATCCGCGCCCCCCCCGAGGACAGTAGGATTTCGGGGGAGCAAGGGCTCTACGTTTTAATCCTAGAGATTGTAGTGAGCAGAAACCTCTCGCCTAGTTATCCTTTGAGAAACATGCTTCGCCTTCATTAGGATATCTTCGGCTCCGATCTGTGTGTGTGGAACACCTTGCCTGCCCAGTCCTTTCCAGTAAGGGATAGTTCCAAATAAGATAATTGACGGAGAGATAGATTCTATGCTAGAATGACTCTATATAGGACATTAGTACTGTATGGCTTAATCCTGGCTTTTTGATCGTGGGGGACAATTTGGCATGTTACTACTAAGTAGCCAATCTCCCACAGACAATCCTGAGTGACAAGCACCCATTCATCCGCCCTCGCTGAAGTGGAGGTTAATTATGATCCACAGGCTACGGGACATCTTTCAAAGTTTGATTCTAAACATTAGGCATTACGTTTTTAACCATCATCGACGCATCAGTTTCTCTCTCCTCGTTGTTATCTTAACTATCCTCGTTTCAAATTCGTGGGTCCAAGGCATTGCGGATTCGAGTGTCGAACCGGAGCCTACGCCTGTAGTTGTTGTAAAGGGCTTGGTATACATTGAAGAAGCTGAAACGGCGGATACGATACAGTATCGTGTGGCAGACCTCCAGGAGGTCAACAATTGATTCAGTTTCAAAGACAAAGACTCTTGGACAGGAAGTAACTGGAGGGGGGTGCTATATCCACCGGTTGCATGCTTCTCCACGCGGCCCATGGGTCGCGGTTCAATGGAATTGCGAAGATGGTGCTCGTGTCCACTTGCTGAACGGCGCTAGCGGCGATCGCCTTACCCTGAACCCCGAGCTGACCAGCGACAGCTTCTTCCTCAATTGGGACGCTGGAAACAATGACATC
>DAOWMX010000151.1 GCA_030642885.1 Anaerolineales bacterium
CTTCTGGCGTCATCGCGACAAAGGTAGGCTCAAAATCACGGGTCCGAACTTCGGGAGGGCGCGCCTCAACCTCCACGTAGGGCATCTTCATTCGCGCTTTGCGATCAATGACTACTTCTGATCCTTCAGGTCCTGACATAACAGTGCTCCATCTTCAAGGCTGTTGTCCAACTCTAAGAATTTTACAGACCAAAGTGGTCTGATATTAGTCGAAAACGTCACTCTAGTCTGTGACGGTTGTCACAAGCTCGGATGGCTTATCAATGTTGCGGTAAAATGTATCCTGTTATTAAGTATCTTGGCATCCGTCAGCGATGGTGAAGATAACTGCGGGGCTCTAAGAACCTTCGTAATCAGCAATCTTGGAACCAGTTTGTTAGGCAAGGGGATTTCGACTCGTCTGTTTCCTGCGTCAGTAGACTGTCAGTGTATCTTCACAACAGCTTCATATTTATTTATTATTATTCTGCACATAGTAGATAACAGAAGTTGATTATGATCGCATTGTTAAAATTTGAATCACGCCAGATTTCCAATGGTCGTATGGAGGAAAACGTTACATGAAGCGTTGGGTAGTTATCTTAATTGTTGCCGTAGTCCTGGTCGCCGGGGTCTTTGGCGTTCAAGCATACAATAAATCTCAGGCTCAGAAGAGCATTGAGGATCTTCAAACGGAGATCATCGCCGAAGGTGATTTAACGGCGACCGTAGGCGCGACGGGGAGCGTGCGCTCGAATCAAACTGCCCTGCTCAGTTTCCTGACGAGCGGAACAGTAGATTTCGTCCATCAGGATCTGGGCGAGCGAGTATCTGCGGGAGAAGTGTTGGCTACATTGAAGATGAACTCACTTTCATCCCAGATCATCCTGGCCGAAGCTGAACTCGTTTCTGCAAAGCGTGCTCTGGAGGATTTGATATTTTCCCGGCAGGCCTCCGCCGCGGCGCAGCTGGCGCTGGCACAGGCGGTCGAGACGCTTGAGGATGCAGAGTATGTAGAGTACGTACGGCAGGAGGGATATCGAGCCAGTTCAGACACAATCAAAGCTGCAGAGGCGAATCTTTTGTTAGCGAACGAAGAGGTGGATGTTGCTCAGCAGCGTTACGACCATGCCACTGGTGATACCAGTAGGGCGTTGGCTCTTTCGAATCTTGTCTCGGCGAAAAAGAAGCGGGATTCGATTCAAAGGAATTTAAATTGGTACCAGGGGTCCCCAACCGAAGGTGAACAAGCATTACTTGATGCCGATGTTGCCATCGCCGAGGCGCGTCTGGCTGATGCGCAGCGAGAGTGGGAGCGGGTGAAGGATGGGCCGAATCCGGATGATGTTCGCGCAGCAGAGGCGCGTGTAGCCGCGTCGGAAGCTACGCTGGATATGGCGCGCATCACTGCTCCCTTTGCGGGAAACATAACCTCGATCGATGTGCTGGCAGGAGATAAAATCTCTCCAGGTACGCCAGGGTTCCGGATCGACGACCTCTCCCGCCTGCTGGTGGAAGTGGAAATATCCGAGGTGGATATCAACCGCGTTGCCTTAGGGCAACCTGTAACTTTGAATTTCGACGCTGTGTTGGACCAGGTTTATAACGGAGTCGTCGTGGAAAAAGGCTTGATTGGCACCTCCCTGCAGGGTGTTGTAAGTTTTCCCGTGACCGTAGAACTCATGGATGCCGATGAAGCCATCAAGCCTGGAATGACAGCCGCAGTGAACATCATCGTTGAGCAGATTGAAAACGTCGTGCTTGTTCCAAATCGCGCTGTACGTGTGCGGAATGGGGACCGAGTAGTCTACCTGCTCGTGGATGGCGTGATAACACCAACAATGGTCGTTCTCGGTGCAACGTCCGACCTCTACAGCGAAATCTTAGAAGGCGACGTTAACGTGGGCGATGAGGTCATTCTGAATCCGCCATCCTTCATTTTTGAAGTCGGAGAACAGCCTCCGTTCATGGGTGGAATGCGATGAGCGATTGGGTTATCGAGGCCGAAGGAATCACGAAAGTTTACCGTATGGGCGACATCGAAGTTCATGCGCTGCGCGGAGTTGATGTGCGTATAGCTCGCGGCGAGATTGTCTCCATTATGGGACCCTCCGGCTCTGGCAAGACGACGTTGATGAACATTCTGGGCTGCCTGGACCGGCCCACTTCAGGAAGTTACAGTTTGGACGGAAGCCAGGTGGCTGAGTTAGGTGATGATCAACTGGCAGAAATCCGAAACAAAAAGGTGGGTTTTGTGTTCCAGAGCTTCAACCTTCTCGGGCGCCAGACTGCATTGACCAACGTCGAGTTACCCATGCGCTACGCTGGGGTATCGAACGACCGCCGCAAGCGGGCCATGGAAGCGCTTGAAGCAGTTGGTTTGGGAGATCGAGTCAAGCATCGCCCAAACGAGTTGTCCGGCGGACAGCAGCAGCGCGTGGCTATCGCCCGCGCGCTGGTCAACAACCCGTCCATGATTATGGCTGACGAGCCGACAGGTAACCTGGATTCAAAATCGGGCGTTGAGATTGTGCAGATTCTCCTTGACCTGAATAAGAATTTAGGCACGACACTCATATTCGTCACGCATGATCCGGAGATAGCTGCACATACGAAGCGGGTGATCAGCCTGCTAGACGGTTTGATCACGGAAGATCGGATTGTTGAGACGTAAAAACCTGCTGCTGGAGCAGCGGTGGATGTCACCAGTAACACGAAAAAGGTATGTATATGGACTTGTGGAGAATCGTCTTAGAGGCGCTGGATAGCCTGGCCAGTAACAAAGTGCGCTCGGCATTAACCGTGCTGGGCATTGTGATCGGCGTAGGCGCTGTAATTGCCATGCTGGCCATCGGTACTGGAGCGCAGAATACCATCACTGGATCGATCAGCGGGATTGGAACTAATCTGCTCTTCGTAATGAGGGGAGGCAATGATGAAGTTCGTAATCCCCAACCGCTCACACTCGGTGATGCTGAGGCGATGCGCGATTCCTTCGCCGCGCCATCGGTTATAGGTGTGGCCCCGGTTCTTCAAGGCAGCGCGGAGATCACGTTCGCAGGCGAGGGTGATATTGTTGCCGCGGTTGGCGTGACCCCTGAACATGAGTCAGTACGCAACATTGAGATTACCGAAGGTGAGTTCATCAACGAAATCCACGTATTGGGTCGTTCAGCTGTGGTGGTGTTAGGGCCGGATGTCGCCGAAACCCTATTTGGCAGGACGGAGAGCATTGTTGGCGAGTCGGTCCGCATCGAAGGACAGCCTTTTAGAGTCATCGGAATTACAGTCGCCAAAGGTGGGCAGGGGCCAAGCAACGAAGACAATCAGATTCTTATCCCGATGTCCACGGCGCAAACTCGACTTTTTCGGCGGTCTGGCAGCGATCAAGTGGACATGATTTTAGTACAGGCCATCAACGCCGATGGCGTTATCACGGCTGAAGAAGAGATATCCGCGATATTGCGCAATCGCCACCGCACTGCCATTGGTGAGGACGATTTCACCACCTTTAGCCAACAGAGCTTTCTGCAAGTGGCAGAGACAATCACAAACGTGTTCACAATCTTTCTCGGCGGCGTTGCCGGTATTTCTCTCCTCGTAGGCGGGATCGGGATTATGAACATCATGCTGGTGTCGGTGACTGAACGCACGCGCGAGATCGGCTTACGGAAAGCTGTAGGTGCTCGAAAACGGGATATCATGCTCCAGTTCTTGGCTGAATCGGCTTTATTGAGCCTCTTCGGAGGGCTCATCGGCATCGTCCTGGGATGGGCGCTCTCTATGCTCATAGGTGCAATATCTGCTGCCTCGAATGCGGATATCAACCCTGTTGTGGGCATTGACGCAGTCCTGCTAGCGACAATATTCTCCGCAGCAGTGGGCCTCTTCTTCGGCTTGTACCCTGCCAAGCGCGCTGCCGATCTTGAACCGGTGGAAGCGCTGCGTTACGAGTAGAGTTGGACTTTCCCTTCGCCTGACGATGAAAAAGAAGCGGGTCGACCTTGAGGTCGCCCCGTTAAGTTTAAGCAAAATGTTACCGGCAGCGTTGGGATGTACGTTTTTCGTAGGAAGCCCCTAGAATCTAAAGTAAGAGATGGTGAAAGGCCCAGTGCGTGCAATCCCAGGATGATCGATAGCCCCCTGTTTTATCTCCATGGCATCTATGTCACCTGGCGCTTATCCTACAATGCTGTAATCATACTGCCCGCGGACGGGCTTGCCCTCTTCATAGCGAGTTCGACGAAATAGGTACCGTTCCATTCCCGGTGTCTCTACACCGGTGACCATGTCCGCGGTCATCAGGCCCACGGCCGGACCAAGCTTAAACCCATGGCCGCTGAAACCTGCACAGACGTAGAGCCCGCTCCCTTCAATTATTTCATCGATGATGGGATGCCAATCAGGGGTGATTGCATATAAAGCCGCGAACCCGCCTGCGCTCTCGCTATCCTCAAGTGCTGGGAACCGTTTCACCAAACGCTCACCGGCGTCGGCGATGAAGTCGAAATCGACATTCTCGTTGTAGGCGTCAGGATCGACAATGTAATTCTCCTCTTCGGGATCGATCAAGCCGACCAGTGTCAGATCACCTGTTTCTGGGCGCCAGTACACAGCGTGAACGAAATCCGCTACAACAGGGTGATGGTCTCTGTAAGGAGAAGGCCGGCGGAAGAATGCAGCCTGCACCCGGCAGGAATTGATGGGCAGCTCAACACCGGCTAAGCGGGCGATCCCGGCGCCCCAGGGACCACCGCAGTTGATGACCACTGGAGCGTCGAAGCTCTCAAGTGGAGTTTCTACGCCGATCACTTTTCCCCCGCCGAGACGTATTCCTGAAACGAGAGTTTCCTGATAGACACGTGCCCCGTGATCTTTCGCAGCCCGAACATAGCCGTTTAATGTGAGGTTCGGGTCGGCATACCCAGATTGCGGCTCATACGCGGCGAGGGTCGTTTCGCCAAGGGCGATGTACGGCCAACGCTTCTGGATTTCATCACGGTTGAGGATCTCAGTTTCAATTCCCAGCCCTCGATGGAGGGCGACATTTTCCTGCAGCCCTTTTACATCGCTCGCGGAAGTCAGGACCAGGAAACCGGCTTGTGTAAAACCACACTCACCGGTCACTGCGTCCGAGAAATTCTGAAAGACGCCCAGGCTGTGATGCGCCATTCGGGCGGTGACTTCATTCGAGTAATGCTGGCGTATGATTGCCGAGGACTTACCGGTCGAGCCGGTGCCGATCGTGCTTTTTTCTAATACAGCGACTTTCAATCCTCGTTTTGAGAGTTCCAATGCTGTGCTGCAGCCCATGATGCCGGCACCGATGATGATGACGTCGTAGGTTTGACCCATACTTCTCATCTCCTGTCGCGATGCCTCCTAATCTTATATCCAGAAGGGGTTAACCGGCAACGCCACCCTTCGTTGAAATCGATCGCGGTGAGCGCAGAAGAAAGCTCGATAGCGTATTTAAGATACCCAGCTCCACGACATGAATAAGTCGTAGGGGTCGACCCGTGTGTCGGCCCGCCGCTATCAAGCCCCCACCTCCCATAACCTCCCGCAGGTTTCAAACCTGCGGGAGGTTTACGTGCAAACCTCACAGCGCAGCCTGCGCCTGCGACCGGAAGCAGAGCTTCCGCACTCGTGCGCCTGCAAGCGTGCATGGACAGAGAGGTGAAAGTCCTCTTCAGGCATGCGCTCTCCGGCTTGTAACCGACTGTAACTGCGTCGCCGCGAGGCGGGGTGGAGAGC
>DAOWMX010000036.1 GCA_030642885.1 Anaerolineales bacterium
TGCGCGGGTATAGTTCGTCCACAAGTTTCCCGTCGTGATAAACAGAGACGACGGCTCGGGCGACGTTGCGGCCATCGTTCGTGTCAAATACCGCAATGTCATCATAGGTCATCACGTAGCGTCCGAGCGTAACCTGCTCGCCCCTGGCAAGCGTTGCTTGAGTCTCAGTCTGGTATATCTCAATTCCGATAATGCCAAACGCCATCAGCACCACACCAAGGTGGATAATGTAGCCTCCATAGCGTCGGCGATTTCTCCCTACCAGACGCCACAAAGCCAGCGGTAGGTTTTCACCGTGACGCCGTCGGCGCGCCATTGCTCCTCGCCAGAATTCGTACAAAGTTACAAATGCAACCAATGCCGCCGCCGTAAACCCCAGGAGGGCTGCTGGATTTTTAATCCCGCCGAAATACAGGATTAGGGGAACCAGCAGAGAGACAAGAGCGGGCTTCCACAGTGCTCGCCCGATCGTCTTCCAGGAGCTGCTTGCATATGCGGATAGAGGGGCGATAGCCATCAAGATTAGCAGCCCAAGACCGAGAGGTCCATTTGCCCGCTCGTAGAAGGGCGGGCCAACCGTGATTTTCTGACCCGTTACCAATTCGGATATCAACGGGAAAATCACACCCCAGAAGCTAACTGCCAGGATCCCCATGAAGAGAAAGTTGTTCAGCAGGAAGAGCGCCTCGCGTGAGAACACCGAGGTCAGGAAATTTTCGCCCTTCAGCATCTCCCAACGGTTAATCAACAGGCTGAGTGAAACGATAAATGTGACCCCGATGAAGACGAAAAACATCGGCCCGATGGCGGACTTGGCGAAAGCATGCACAGAAGAGAGCACACCGGATCGTGAGAGAAACGTGCCGAAGAGCACCAGAGCGTAGGTTAGAATGATCAGCACCATATTCCAGTGCTTGAGCATACCCTTCTTCTCTTGGACCATTACAGAGTGCAGGAAGGCCGTCCCCGCGAGCCATGGCAATAAGGCGGCGATTTCCACCGGGTCCCAACCCCAGTAGCCACCCCAGCCGAGCACATCGTAAGCCCAACGCCCGCCCAGGATTAACCCAAGCGAGAGGAATATCCAGGCAACCAGCGTCCAGCGGCGAGTGATGCGTATCCAGCGGTCGTCGCTGCGGCGAGTGATCAACGCAGCCATCGCGAAGGCGTAGGGGATCACGTAGGCAACAAAACCCAGATAAAGCGCCGGGGGGTGGATGATCATACCCGGGTGGCGCAGAAGAGGATTCAACCCCCGACCGTCAGGCGGATTGAGCGGAACCGCGCCCGTAGGCTGCAGCATCGCCGTCACTTGCTGTCCATCCGCAGAAAGCCACAATCGAGCAAAAGGATTCTCAAAGAAGACCACCAGGCTGAGGAAGAAAGCCAGGGTGATCATCGTGACCATGATAAACCACGGAAGCATTTCGCGATCACGATCCCACTTGCGCAGACTGGCCGCGCTTGTAAATGCCGCCATAAGCCATGCCCAGAAGACCAGCGAACCCTCCTGTCCACCCCATAGGGCGGTAACTTTCAGGTACGTGGGCATGGAATTGCTCGTCACTGAGGCCACGAATCCAATCTCGTAGTGACCCGTAGCGAGCAGCCATATGATCGCCGCGGAGGCGAGGGTTAATAACGGCCCTGTCAACAGCATTGCATAGCGGCCGCTCTCCACGAATTCCGGCTTACGCTTTAACGCGCCATAGGCTGCCGCACCGGCGCCATATAGCGAAGCCAAGAAAGTGAGTACCAGCACATAATAACCAATGTTAGCGACCACGTTTTGTCTCTCCTCTTAAGACACAATTTTATATAAACGTAAAGCGACGCTCACCATGAGGAACCAAGCGCCGCAGGGGATAGACTTATCCGTCTTCGGTTTGCAAGGGGACATCACCTTCATAGCGGGTGGGGCACTTGAGAAGTAATTCATCGGCATGGAAGATGCCGTCCTCACCCATTCTGCCTGTCACAATCGCCTGGGCTTCATCACGGAGCAGATCCGGCATGACCCCAATGTATTCCACTTCTAGCCGTGTGGCTTGCGGATCTTCCAAGGCAATGTGCAGCGCCTCGGCCAGTCCGCCTGCTTTCTCAATCTCGTCCAGATCCGCGGGCACGTTGGCTATGGTGAAACGAAGCGTTAGATTCTTGACATCGTACTGAATCGTGTCTCCATCTACAACGCCCGAGATTTTAATATCCCGATCTCCTAAGTCTTCACCCCTGGCATATAATTCGTCAATCGTTAAATAATATTGCGCGGCAGCCTGAGTCGAGGAGGCAATCAGATACACAATCGCCGCTACGATCAAGAAACCTCCCAGGAGAAATTTCCCCTGGCCAGCACGTTTTTTTGTCACTTCGCCCATTCCCTTACCTCCAGATAATCGACCGCTGTTCCCCTTGCCATGAGAGAGCGGCGAAACTGCATCACCAATATATGGTTGCTTTTGCAACATTACTGCGATAAAGCAATCGACGCGCCAATAACAGGACCGCGGTCGGTCCAAGTAGATATCATCACATGAATTCATTAAAGGTAAATGAACCTCAGACTAAAAGAAGATGAGAGGGATAATCATCAAGCCGGGTGCCTAAAACTATCGGCACCATAAGATCAATTCATTCCTATCAACGCCTCTTGCAGGTGAATAGCGCTCGAGGAGGCTCTCGTGGACATTATTGCCGAAGTTGTGCGCCACAGCGGCGGCAATAATGATCCGACGCGCCAGCCTGCACTCCGCAGAGATGGCAATAAACTGGCGAGGCATCAACCTCTTCCCGTGATTCACCTGTCGTCTTTCGCCGGCGTTTGCGTTTGCGTGGTTGAGAGGTTGTGGAATTTTGCCGTTTAAACCGCACATACATAATCGCGCCAGCAGCGATCAAAACGAGACCGACGCCGCCCAGGATGTAGGGCAGCATCTGTGAGAGATCAGGCGTCTCACCACGCACCTCGTCTGGCCGGTCGATCTTGGGTTGGGCGTTGATCGTGAGCTCTGAGTCCTGATTCTCGTATGCGAAGCTGATAAGCGCTTGCGATGCAGCAGACAGCGAGCCATAAGACGCGCTGCGATAAACCAGGCCATCAGTGTGAACCGCGGCTACCCCCTGGGCGGTCACCCGAATGTTGTCCGCGCTCCAGGGCTGTTGGATCTCATATTGAAATTCTGCAATGTCCATCCCGCCCGGCCAGAAGAACGTGAAGCTGCGGTTGTCACCCCCATGCGTTATATCGGCGTAGAATTCGATCCAGATTCCAGAGCTTTCCGCCTCCATAACGATCGTCGCCCATTGACCTTGTACCCGACGCTGATAATCCGCCGTGAATAATTGACCCTCCGGCCCTTGAATCGCCACTGCAGATGGTTCACCATACGCCGCCGGCACAGGGATCTCCACATGCGCTGGCAATTCCACCGCAGGGGATAACAAACCACGCAGGATCACCAACACACCTGGCTGGTCATATTCCGGCAACAGTGCAACCTCAAGGCGCTCCAGGGGAGACGCACTTCCAAGCTGCAAAGGCGCTGAAAGCAGGGTCGATGATGGTTTTATATAGTTTAATGTGATCTCCTGCTCGTCACTCGCAGATCGCTCTCCAAGAGAGATAGTTGTAAATATGAGGCCGTTGTCGGCCTCTTCAGCCTTCCCCTCCGGCTTTATCCGCACATCACGCGCGCCGACCGGGTGCATGACCTCCACCGTCAAGTCTGCGATCTCAATCCCGCCTGGTATCAGAAAATCAAAGCTTCGGTTCGCGTCTATCACATCTAAATCGGTGTAGAACTCAACCCATACGCCGGTCGTAGGAGTCTCAATTTCCAGGAACGCCTGCGTTCCCTCTTGGACCACATGCCACTCCACGTTGTCATCCAATTGACCGTCTGGGTAATGTGCAGCGACAGCGTGAGGGGCATCAACCCCATACGGTAGGGATAGACGGATAGTTGCCGGGGAATTAGTAGCTGGCGATACGCGCGCCTCATACAGCACAAGCACGCCGGGTCGATCGTACTCCGGCCAAAGTGAAATCTTCAAACTCTCCAAAGGCAATGCGGACTGCGCAATTCCTCTCGAGGGTGAGAGCATCAACAGAATCAACAGGATAAGTGGCACATTCAAGATTCTCTTCATATTTTCCTCGCTGCATACGATAATACACTTTCAGAATCACGACAACCAAAAAAACCAATTTAGTTGAGCTGGACTAATTGGCTATTCATCCCATCACTATGTCCCTTTCCGGGATAATTGTGGTGAAAATCGCTGCATCTTGAGAATAGATATGCTCCATCGCATCATCAACTTCTTCAGCCTAAGCGGTCATTCCCCACGTTATGCAAGACGGGCATTTGGCATCCATCAACCGCCCACTCACCGATTTACGCTCGATAGCGGCCAGAGACCGGTATAATAGCCCCATGAATCCACCCCTTCTCCCCGCTCCATTACTCATCGAGAACCGGGAGAGCCTGAAAGATATGACCGACAGGCTCGCACGCGAACCCCTTCTCGCCGTGGACACTGAATCCAACAGCCTTTATGCCTATCAGGAACAAGTTTGTCTGATCCAGTTTTCGATCCCGGGCGTTGATTACCTCGTCGATCCGCTCGCGGTTGGCGATCTAAGCTCGCTCTCGCCGCTTTTCTCAAACCCGAAGATTGAAAAAGTGCTACATGGAGCCGAGTACGATGTCATGTGCCTTGCGCGTGACTTCAACTTTCGTATCGTCAACCTTTTCGAAACCCGCGTCGCCAGCCGGACACTGGGATGGAAACGCACCGGCCTGAGCGATCTTCTGCAGCAAGTCTTCTCCGTCAACGTCGATAAGCGTTTCCAGCGAGCCAATTGGGGCAAGCGACCCTTGTCGTCAGAGATGCTCGACTACGCTCGACTAGACACACACTTCCTACCCAAGCTGCGGGACCACCTCTATCAACTATTGCATAATAATGGCTGTTTGGAAGAGGCTCAAGAGCTATGCGAGCTAATGACCGAGCCACCCCTCCGAGAGAACGGCTTCATCCCAGATGGTTTCTGGCGGATTACCCACTCCCGTGAACTCTCCCCACGCAAAGCAGCCATCCTGCGCGAGCTCTACATCATGCGCGACCGTTACGCCAGACGACAGAATCGCCCACCCTTTAAGATCTTGGGTGACAAGAGTCTCTTGGAAATCGCCAGGAAAATACCCAGCACCTCCGCGGAACTTAATGCTGTGCCCGGATTGACAAACAATAAGGTTCGGCATTACGGTGTTGAAATTCTTGCTGCCGTTGATCGCGGCTTGAAGGCGCCTTTACCTCATAAACCACGCAACCGGGGGCAAGATGAAGCCACCCGTACCCGCTACGAAGACTTAAGGGAATGGCGTAAAAACACAGCAAGAAAAAGAAATCTCGAGTCTGATCTCATCCTGCCTCGAGATGTACTCATCGAAATTGCTACTCAAGCGCCTCGCGACCTGACGACCTTGAGAATGATCATGGCTCCACTGGAATCACGCTTCCAGAGATATGGAGAGGACATCCTTAGAATAATTCATAAGACATAATCAAGAGGGCCATCATGAAAATCACTTTCCACGGCGCAGCACAAACTGTTACGGGATCCCGTCATCTTTTAAGCCTGAACGACCATCAGCTTTTGCTGGATTGCGGTCTCTTTCAGGGTCGGCGCAAGGACACTTATTCACGGAACCTGAACTTCCCCTTCGATGTAACTGCTCTCGATGCGGCAATTCTCTCCCACGCACATATCGACCATTCGGGCAACTTACCCAATCTGGTCAAGCAAGGCTACCCTGGCTCCATCGACGCCACGATCGCCACAGCCCATCTCGCCGGTGTGATGCTGCGTGATTCGGGGTATATACAGGAATCGGATGTAAAATTTGTGAATAAACGGCGCGCCAAGCGCGGCGAAGCGCCGATCGAACCTCTTTACACAATAGCCGATGCTGCCCTCGCAGCAGAACAATTCACCCAGCGCCCCTACGATGCGCAATTTGAGGCCGTTCCTGGCGCGATCGCTACGTTAGTTGAGGCTGGGCACATCCTCGGCTCGGCAGGCGTGATCCTGGACCTCGAAGAGAACGGGCGCAAGATACGCCTGATGTTCTCCGGCGATATCGGTCGCGCCGATTTGCCGATTGTTCGCGATCCGGTTCTACCTAAAGATGTCGACTACCTCATCATGGAATCAACGTACGGCGACCGATCGCATGACAGCTCGGGACAGGCATACGACGAACTTCAGGCTGTCCTGAGCCGCACGATCGAGCGGGGTGGGAAAATCATCATTCCAGCGTTTGCCGTCGGCCGTACACAGACGCTTGTTTATTACCTGCACCAGATGATCGATCGCCATGAGATCCCCCGTATTAAGGTTTTCGTCGACAGTCCCCTGGCCGTGAATGTCACGGATATTTTTCGGGATCATCCCGAGTGTTTCGATGAAGAAGCAATGAATTTCATGTTCGCCGACCCGCATGGCTCGGCGCTCGGTTTCGATCTATTGACCTATACGCGGTCTGTCGATGAGAGCAAGGCCATCAACTTCATCGACGAACCGGTGGTCATCATCTCGGCTTCAGGCATGGCCGAGACTGGTCGAATACTGCATCACCTGCGTAACAACATCGAAGATGAGCGCAACACAGTCTTAATCACCTCCTGGATGGCCCCGCATACGCTCGGTCGACGGCTTTCGGAGGGGAAGAAACGTATTAAAATCTTCGGCGAAGAACACAAAGTGAGGGCAGAAGTTGCCTCTATCAACGGGCTCTCGGCCCACGCCGATCAGCCCCATTTAATCGAATATGCGCTTGCCTCGAAGGATACGCTCAAAGGTGTATTCCTGGTCCATGGGGAAGAAGGACCCGCATTAGCGCTCATGGAAAAACTCAAGCAGGCCGGCTTGCAGGATGTTCACTACCCCAAGTTGGGGGAAAGCGTGGATATCTGACGCCCGGCGAGCTATAATGTCGACACCCCGTGGAGAGGTGCCGGAGTGGTTGAACGGGGCGGTCTCGAAAACCGTTGTGGTCCTTTGGGCCACCGTGGGTTCGAATCCCACCCTCTCCGCCAGAAAAGGGCGTCCTATGTTGCGGACGCCCTTTATGCTTCATCTTTAACCTCGACGAAAAACTTCCCGGATCTAAAAGACTATGGAGTGAACAACCCGGGTTCCCGTTACACCCACATCCGTCGAACCGGACAAACCACGATGGCTTAAGAGTAAATCGAAATTGCTACTTTTAGCCAACGGAGTCGATGAAGCGACGATGCTGGCGGCGATATTTTGCGAAAGCCCGCCTGCCCTTCGCTGTAAGCTTCACGGAAGTGTTGGGGATTTTTCCTTTATACCCTTTAGTGATTTCGACGTATGCCACATCTTCCAACGCTGAGAGGTTCTTCGATAGGGTCCCTTTATTAATTTCGGTTGCGTTGAGCAGATAGGTAAAATCGGCGCTTTCACATCCAGCCAAGACGGCGATTATGGCCAGGCGAGCCGGTTGGTGGATCATGCGGTCGAACTTTGACGGCAGCGTGAAGTCAGCCATGGTTCGCCTCGGCCATTCCCCGTCGGGTTCTCCGCAACGCATACAGACCGGATACAAGCAAAGTCGTTGTCCATATCGCGCCAAATGCAAGCCAGCTCTCTGAAAAGGTCAGAGGGATGAAGAAGAGGGCCCCTGAGAGCAATCCACCAACAATGCCCACGGGGAGATAGCGATTCAACCGGATAGAACGACTCATTCCCAGGTACATTATCCCGGTCACAACACCTGACCCAGCGATGAGCAGTCGCATGATCGCTTCGTCATCGTTACCCCCTCGTAGCACTACCCAGAGGCCGAATATCATTAGGACCAGAAAGACAGCTGCGGCGAGCACATTCACCCAGCTATCCGCCTGCCAGGGCAATGGCACGATTTCACCGCGATCTTTCCAGAAGTATTCCCTCCTCACTCGCGCGATCAATCTGCTGCTTCCGAAAGCCACAAGCATGAAGAAACCAAAGATGCCGGCAAGTGCTATGAGTGTGATTTCGCGTTGGAGAATTAGAGCCTCGGTGAGCCAGGTGAGCCCGGCCGTGGAGAAGAAGAGGGCTGCACCCAAGCTCATGACCAGAAATATGGCGCTTACCTGCAGGTCGGTGAGACCGTCTT
This sequence comes from Anaerolineales bacterium, assembly GCA_030642885.1. Lineage (GTDB taxonomy): Bacteria > Chloroflexota > Anaerolineae > Anaerolineales > E44-bin32 > E44-bin32. Next base: position 8,190 of record DAOWMX010000036.1, read on the forward strand.
CAAAATCAAGACGCCGGGTCTTGCGAGTCAGTTCTTCAAAATCGAGGCTCTCGTCCATTGATTATGCCAACTCGTATAGGATTGCCACCAACTTATCACAACTGGTTTCTTTTGTCTACCTGTTTCCTTATAGAAACCTTAGATGCACCAAATGGACCCGAAATAGAGAGTGTTACCCCGGCCCCTTATTTCTGATGATGCGTTTATAGATAAGATGCTGCAAGGCGAAGTTTGGATAGCCGTTCATCCGCGCCCAACGTGTAATGACCGATTTAGATGATCGAACAATCACACCTAAAGACCCTTTCCGTGGGAAATGGCGGGCTTTAGTGGCAATGGTAGAAACGTTGCATGCAACGTCTCTAAATGTGGATGATGCCACCGATTCAGCAGCAATATTCGTCATTTTCCCATTTCAGCGGGTTGTTTTGTGCATGGATTCGGATTCGCAGAAGGCATCATCAGGAATGATCCAGTGGCGAGACGTGACCTAGAAAAACGGGTTTTTACCTTTCAAACTCACCTGCTAGACGCGAAAAGGGGCGACCCGGTGGACCGCCCCCACAACATCATTACCGGCGACACTCTACTTTGGGATTTCGATCGCCTCTAATTGTTCCAAAGACTGTTTCACCACATCGAAACCACCTTGCCAGAAAGCGCCCTCGCGCATGTCGATCCCCGCGTTTGTGAGGATATCATCGGGAGATGCTGATCCACCCGCCTTTAAGATGTCGATATAACGGGGGATGAAGCTCTCTCCCTCTTCTTTGTACTGTTTATAAAGGGAGAGCACCAGGAGTTGGCCGAAGGTATACGCGTAAACGTAGAAAGGGGCGAAATAGAAATGCGGAATCGCCAGCCATTCAAAACGGAAGTCCTCACTCAGGTCCAGCGAATCCCCAAATTGGTCCTTTAGATTCTCAAAGTAGATTTCAGAAAGATCATCCACCGCGGCGCCATCATGCACCCGTTCGTGCGCCTGGCGTTCGAACAAGGCAAAGTAGGCTTGACGCATGATCGTGGCGTAGGCATCGTCCATCTGCCCGAATAGAATGTCGCGCCGCACGTCGGGATCATCCTCGATCTCCAACAGATGGTCAACCAGAAGCATCTCGGCAAAGGTGGATGCTGTCTCCGCGAGTGGCAGCGAGGAATGCTGCGTCAGCTTGGTGTGGTGCGCCGCCAGCATCGAGTGCACCGCATGGCCGAGTTCGTGGGCCATTGTTGCCACATTGCGCGGCGTCCCATTGTACGACTGGAGCACCCAGGGCGTTAAATCTGGTGTGACCGTTGAGCAGAAGGCTCCGGAGCGCTTGCCCTTGCGTACCTCACTGTCGATATGGTCCTGGTCAAAAACACGCTGCACCAGATCGGCCATACTCGGGTCGAACTTCCGGAAGCTTTCCAACACCATTTCCACAGCATCCTTGTAGTGGTACGTCTTTTCAGACTGCGCTACGGGGGCGTAGATATCGTATCGACGCAGGCGGTCCACGCCCAACCAGCGAGCCTTCAATTGGAAGAAGCGATGAAACAACGGCGCGTTCTTTTGACAGACATTTAAGAGCGTTTCCACCACATCATCAGGGATATCGTTGGCCAGATTGCGAAGTGCAATCGGCGCAGAATACCCGCGCAGGTCCACTCCCTCGCTGCGCCAATCACGCAGAATGGATTGGTAGATCTGACCCAGAATAGGTCCATCCGCGTCATAAACGCGGTAGAGTTCCTTATAAGCAGCTTCGCGCATTATTGGATCTGGATCGCGATAATACACCGTGAGTTCCTCACGGGAGAGTTCCTTCCCCTTGCCATCCACTTCGAGTTGAAAGCTATAGCGGTTGGTTATGGTGCTGTACAGGGTCACCAGGGCATTAGTGCCGTTGACATCCTTCAGGTTGATGATCTTCTCCTCGGGTTCGGAGAGCGTGTAGGGTTTCTGCAGACGGAGGGCTTCTAGCCAATATCGGTAATCGCCCGAAGCCTCCAGCAACCTTACAGCCGCTTTGTCATCCAAATTCTTCCACCACAGATTAAAGAACATAATGCGGTTGTCGATCTGTGCGCCGAGCTGTTGCATCTGCGCCATGAAAGCCTGAACTTTTTGATCCTGCGTGTCCACTGCAAAACTCAGGGAGGCGAAGGCGCCCACCATGGATATCTGGCGGTTAATCCCTTCGTAATTCTGAAGAATAGCCACGAATTTCTTCTCCGAGATTTCCACCACGAGTTGCTCCCTATGCTTCTCAAAATCCGCAACTGAAGCATCGAGTTTCTCAAGCGCTTGCTCGATCTCAGGGGTTCCTAGGCCAGGAAATAGTTCGTCAAGACTCCAACCCTTTTGTTCGTATTTCACGGCGGCCATATTTCACTCCTGTGTATTGAAAGTATGTTCTAGGAATTCCTCAGCACGTCAAACGTTAAAGCGGATATAGATTACATCCCCATCGGAGACAGCAGAATCCTTCCCTTCGAGGCGCAGTTTGCCTTGAGCGCGCGCCTCTGCCAGCCCGCCCAGAGATACCAACGTCTCCCAATTGATTACTTCAGCGCGAATGAATCCGCGGGCCATATCGGAATGGACCGTCGCAGCGGCGTCCAGGCAGGTGCCCCCGCGCGGCAGCGTCCACGCGCGAACTTCATCTTCATTTCCGGTGAAAAATGAGTGCAGCCCCAACGCATCATACGAGGAACGGATCACTCGCTCCCGGCCGGGCACCTCGATGCCATATTCCATCAAGAACTCAGCTGCATCGTCCACGGGCAGTTGAGCGATCTCCATCTCCAGCTTCCCTTGCAGTCCAAGCGCCGATACCCCCGCCATGATTTCACCCATAGTAGAGAGCGATTGGCCTTCTCCCAAGTTAACAACAATAAGTATCGGAATAAGGGTGAGCAATCCAAATCCCGTCAATGTGACGAGATCCTCAGTAGAGAGCTTCATACGCCGAAGGGGTTGCTCTTGATTCAAATGCTCCATGGCGCGTTGGAAGATGGCCTGCTCTCGCTCGACTTGCGCCTTATCGCGCCCCCCTTTCTGCCGTTCTTCCTGTAATTTATCCAGGCGTCGTTCGACTGTGATCATGTCACTCAGGAGCAGCTCGCCGTCAAGAGCGGCGGCATCTCGAGCGGGATCGACACCCCCCAACGCAGAGGGGATACTCGGGTCTTGAAATGCGCGTACGACGAGCAGCAAACCGTCCATTTGCTCTATTTGGTTGACAAGTGGACCAGGAAGTCCTTCGCTGCCAGCATCAACACTCATACCGCCGATATCAGCGTACGTCACTTTAGCGCAGGTAGTTTTCTTCGGCGTGAAGACTTCGCTCACTGCTTCAAGGCGCGCGTCAGGGACGTCTACCGAGGCCTCATGAACATCCACGCGTCCACGAACGGCCATAGTGCCCGTCTCTAATTTTGCTCCTGTTAGGGCATTGAATACTGTGGTTTTTCCAGAGGCCTCGAGGCCAATAATTCCTAAGCGCATAAGGTATAAAGTAAGCCCCCGATCTCTACGAACGGGAGGCCATCTTGACCATCATCTTACACTTGGCTATACTGTCCGTGCGCCGAAGTGGCGGAACTGGCAGACGCGCGCGACTCAAACTCGCGTTCCTTCGGGATTGTGGGTTCGATTCCCACCTTCGGCACCAGCGATTATAGCATAGGCAGCCCCGGGTCTCGGAAGTCCTGTCGGGGCTGTTGTCTTTGTTGCAACGATTCAGCCTCTATGGCACAATGCTCGCCAGAGGGCAACTATCGAATGAGAACGACATCACGCTTATTACTTGGGATCTTCATCGGCATGCTTCTTGGCCTGCTCTTCGGCTGGGTGATTCGCCCTGTGGAATATATCGACACCGCTCCGGAAGCGTTACGCGAAGATTTCCGATCGGAGTATGTCCTCATGGTTGCAGAGGCTTACGTCGTCGATCGCGACTTGGAGTTGGCAAGGTACAAACTTGCCTCGTTAGGATCTCACCCGCCATTAAATTACGTCATCGATGCCATTGACTTCGGGGTGGAAAACGGCTTCAACACAATCGACCTTCAGACGCTGAACCTGCTCGCCGTCGACTTACGCTCCATCCCGCCTGCACCCGAAATAGGCTTACAATGAGTCGATTAGGCAATTTCATACTAATAATCGGTTTGCTCCTCGGATTCGCCTCGGGGTTATTCTACAGTTGGACCATCAA
>DAOWMX010000071.1 GCA_030642885.1 Anaerolineales bacterium
GCCCACACGTCCAAACCAGCGAGATGTGTAGAGACGTAGCATGCTACGTCTCTACGAAGAGGCTGAAAGGGTCTTGATCTTGGAATAGAGATTAGATGAACATTGAGTGCGCACACGGGTGCGAGCATAAGAATTAGGGGCTGTCCTTATCGGACAGCCCCTAATGTTTACCATGATTAGTGTAAGTGGATGGGATTTATGGCGTTGGAGTTACCTCAGGCGCAGCGCCGGACCAGGTAAACACGCGTTCCACACTGGCAGCGCCACCCGATGTGTAGCTGGGTTCTCCCCCTGTAGTTACTCCTGTTTGTCGAACGACATCAACCCACCAGCGCATGATGTGCGGAATGGAATCGTTAGGACGGAAGGAAGTTGGAAGAATGTACTTCGTATCTTTAACGTAATCGATGATGGTACGCGTGCCGGAGCCTTCCGTGATGTCCACCACATGGATGCGGTAAAACTCGTTTTCCCGTAATTCACCTACGGATGCCCACTGTACAGTGATCGTATCCTGTGCCAATGAGAACGGCGATCCATCCTGCGGTAAGAGCAGATCAGGCGCGGGATAAGGTGGCGGAGGCGTTGGTGTTGGCGTCGGTCCTGGAGTGGGATTTCGTTCGCAAAGTGGAATCTTCAAGATTTGACCAAGGAAAACGGTCTCATTGGCCATGTCGTTAAATTCCATGATTCCCCTGAGGCTCACATTGTAATTGGCGGCGATGGCGCCGAGTGTGTCGTTGGCTTCTACTGTGTAGACAACGATATTACAGGCAGCGATTGTTGCCGCCGCTGGCGGTAGGGTTGAAGTTGGCTCGGGGGATGGCGTCGGTGTTGGTTGAGGGAGATTCAAATGCTGACCAACGGTTAAGATACTCTCGCTATTCAAGCCTGGGTTGAGTTGGAGGATCGATTGAATGGACACATCGTAGCGAACCGCAATCGCAAGCAACGAATCACCTGCATCAACGATATGATCAATTGTAGGAAGTGGGGTGGGAGTGTAGACCTGCGTGCTAGTCGGTGTGGGCTCGGATGTGGCGGTTTCCGTCGGCGTTAGTGTCGGCGTCGCTTCGTCAACCTCGGGAGTCGCTACTCCCAGGCCGCGCATCGCCAGATAGGTTAATCCGACAGCGAGGACGGTAAATAGAAGCAAAATTCCTAATGCAGCCGGGAGGGATAAGGTTACCGGAGAAGCCTGTCTTCGACGCCCACGTGTAGGAGCGCTCTTAACAGCAGAGCCGCAGATTTCACAACGGGAAACGCCTTCTGCGAGTTTTGCTCCGCATACAGAGCAAACGCCGGGGGTGGAACCTGTCTTGTTTTTATCGTCGCTCATTTTTTATGCCTGTACCTTTCATCCAAGCCGAGCCATTATACCAGTATGGGCGGCAGCACCCAAATCAGCTTTCAGTGAAGGTATTTTTGATATTCTGAGTGGAGCTGAAGGGGCTATTAAGCGATGTGTCACAGGGATTTCTCGCGGAGTTTATCCTGCAAAGTCCCCCGTTCTTTGGGGGGCAAAGTCCCCCGTTCCGCTCTGCGCCCCTCGCGGAGCATCCAGTAGGGGCGAAGCGAAGCGGAGAGGGGTTAGGGGGGCGAAATCCACCCTATTAATATCAGTGTGAACCGAAGCGAAGGAATCTCCTCCATTCGAAGATGGCGAATGAACCCCTACGTCGCTTCGCTTCCAAATAATCAAGAGAAACAAGTATTTGTCATGCTGAACCCATTCGGCTTCGCTCAGAATGACATTGGGCGAGGAAACCATCATTTCGACTGAGCCCTTCGACTTCGCTTCCCACTCTCTTCGGTCGGGGACTTCGCAGGGCAAGCCGGCGACTGAAAAATCTCTGAAGCGATACCGTTCAAGGTTCAAGAAGCTTTGGTAGGGGGTGAACCAGATCCAACAATAATAGTGTCCTAGCCCCCCAGGCCGATTTCCTCGGCAATTCGCTGCATGGAACGAAGCACATGGTCGACGTGATTCCAGAGCTCTACGCCAAGGTCTCCCGCGGCTTTTTCGATTTCATCACGGTCTACAGCTGCCGCGAATCGCTTATCTTTCCATTTTTTCTTTATCGATTTCACTTTTAGATCAAGGATGGATTTCGAGGGACGGACCAGGGCGGCAGCGGTGATCAAGCCGGTGATTTCGTCACAAGCATACAAGGATTTTGCCATCAGTGTGTCGCGCGGGACGCCGGTGTAATCGACATGGCTGAGGATGCATTGGATGATGTCCTCCGGGACGCCGCGTGCACGTAGAATTGGGACACCATCTCGGGGATGCGCTTCAAGCGTAGGGTGGATCTCCCAATCGAAATCGTGCAGCAATCCCGCTAACCCCCACAGGTCGGGATCTTCGCCGAAATCGAGAGCATAATCGCGCATTGCAGCCTCGACTGCAACCATATGCCGTTTTAGATTTTCATTCTGAATGAATTCGTCCAGAATGGCCAGGGCTTCCTCTCGGTTGGTCATCTTATGAGCGATCCTTTGTCAAGATTTGGTCCCAGATTTCCACGGTTTTCAATCTTCCCACTTCCCAAAGTGCGCGGAATGTGGCGCCGATCTCGCGCACAGACCACATTGTTTGGGCGGAATACGGTCGGAGATCGGCAGCGACGCCTTCAGACTCGATGGATAATGCATCACATAGAATCAACGCCCTGGGTAAGTGGTAACGCTGAGTAATCAGGAGCGCTCGCTCCACACCGAAGATTTTCTTGGCGCGGGCGCAGGTTAGATAGGTGCGATCGCCCTCAGGGTCGACAAGGATATCCTCCTGGGGGACTCCGAGCCGCAGAGCAAATTCAAGCATCGCCGCAGCTTCATCGTAGCCAGATGTATTTGATGAACCGCTCATGAGAAGCGTTTTGACTTTACCCTGCTGGTAGAGCGAAACCGCGGTTGAGACTCGATCTGCCAGGACCGTTGTCGGACGGCCATCGCGGCGCAGCCCTGCGCCAAAGACGACTGCAGTGGGCATACTTCGAGCTTCCTCGGGTGAAAGGATCCGATCGCTGTAGCGCATGTTGAGGATCCAGCGAGGAAGGCTGAGAAGAAAGATGGCGAGTAAACCCCAGAAAAGGATCTTGAATACGATCATCATAGTTCGCAATATCACCGAATAATTTTACCAAATGGGTCGTGCGGATGCGAATAATTGCCGAATCGCCGTTATTTTCGGATCACTTTTTGTGCATTGAACCTGATCAATAGTTTTGAATTCAGGGTATTAGTCTCCGTGTGAAGAATGCCAGAGAAGGTCTTTGTGGTTCATTGGGATGTGTTGCTGTGATTATTTATTGACCATGCTTGGACAGGGTGGTAAACTCCACTCTCGTTGCATAGATTGCAAGAATTCGGCGAATTTGATCTTGTCGGCAGAGTCCCATGAAGCTCAATCCTGGCCCGGAATTCCTGAAATACCTCGCTGCCCATGCTTCCGAATCCGGAAAGCATCCTCCAACACTTGAAGAGCGCGCAAAGGAACTCGATCGTGGTGCCCGTTAATTGTGGAAGCAACTTAAAACCGCATCTGCAGCGGGACTTGTTGAGATTCGACGTGGGAAGCCGATACGAAGGTTTTGGTTTTGCGTAGATGGGATTGGATACCACTGACCGAAAGGTTGAATAGATAAAGGGGGACATTCTCCAGCGAAGCGGAGGATTGAGGAGAAATGAAGAAAATATGAATAAGAAAGCGGCCGAAAAAGAGGTTCAAGCTACCGACGCTGCACAGGAGAAAATCGTCAATGATTTCTCCATGGTCATTGCCACGGTAAATGGGTCCGGCAGCCAGACCGCAAACCTGGCCCTGATCCGGGCTGTATTCCGAATGGGGGTACCTGTCAGTGGAAAAAATCTGTTTCCATCGAACATCAAGGGTATGCCGACGTACTTTACAGTGCGCGCTAATAAAGATGGATTTACGGCGCGACGCGAAAAAATGGAAATACTTATTGGGATGAACCCAGAAACCTTCGACGAAGATTTAAACGACCTGGTAGAGGGGGGTGTGTGCTTTTACCCTGATCAATTTAAAGTTCCCGGAACCCGGGATGACGTGATCTTCTATCCCGTACCGGTTAAGCAGATCATCAAGGAGCAGAATCCTCCGCGTAAACTCGTGAACTATATGCGCAATATGGTCTATGTCGGTGTGGTTTCGGAGATGTTGGGAATTGAGATCAGGGAGATTCGGAAAGCGTTAGAAACCCACTTTAAAGGTCGGGAAAAATCTATCGAACTCAATATGCAAATTGTAGATGCTTCTGCCTTATGGGCGAGCGAGAATCTGGTCAAAGCGGACAAATATGTTGTGGAGCGGGATCACCAAACCGAAGGCATGATTATGCTCGATGGGAACACCGCCGGAGCTCTAGGGACGATTTTCGGTGGGGTCAGCTTCGTCGCGTGGTATCCGATTACTCCCGGTTCCAGCTTGGCCGAAGCTCTTCAATCCAACCTGCCCAGACTGCGGAAAGATGAGAAAACGGGTAAGCAAACCTACGCCATTATTCAAGCAGAAGACGAACTAGCAGCGATCGGCATGATTGTTGGCGCTGGTTGGGCGGGGGCTAGAGCAATGACCACGACCTCCGGTCCGGGTCTCGCTCTCATGGCAGAATTTGCCGGCCTGGCCTATTACACAGAGATCCCAATCGTGATCTGGGATGTACAGCGCATGGGTCCGAGCACAGGTTTGCCGACGCGCACATCGCAGGGAGATATTCTTTTTACTCGCTTCTTGGGGCATGGCGATACGCAGCAGATCATGCTGATCCCTGGAAATATCGAGGAGTGTTTTGAGTTCGGCTGGAGATCATTTGACATCGCTGAGCGATTGCAGGCTCCGATTTATGTGCTCAGTGATTTGGATTTGGGAATGAATTTATGGATGTCAAAACCCTTTGATTATCCTGACCAACCGATGGATCGCGGGAAGGTACTCACAGCTGAAGATCTTGATAAGATCGATGAATTTGCTCGCTATCGTGATGTTGATGGGGATGGTATTCCCTATCGAACGCTACCGGGAACGGATCATCCCAAGGCGGCTTATTTTCTGAGGGGATCGGGCCACAATGAGCAGGCTCTTTATAGTGAGCGACCGGAAGACTATGAAGCCAATCTGGAGAGACTCGGTCTTAAGTATGAAACTGCACGGGAGTACATGCCGAAACCAGTGATTAAAGAGACTGACGGTGCAACTATTGGCATGATCGCCTACGGGTCGGTCGATCCGGCCGTAAATGAAGCGCTTTCACGTTTAGCAGCGCAGGGGGTGAAGATCGACTACCTGCGTATACGAGCCGTCCCCTTCACAGATGAAGTCTATGAATTCATCCACAAATATGACCGTATCTACGTTGTTGAAATGAACACCCAAGGGCAGATGCATATGCTGCTCAGGTTAGATGTTCCGGATCAGGCTACAAAATTGATTCCTCTGACGCATAACAATGGTCTACCCATGAGCGCCCACTGGGTTACGGAAGCGGTTCTTGAGCTCGAGGGAGGGAATGATGGACAATAAGGCAGGGGACAAACAAGTGAAACCCAAGGTCCCGAATGAAATCGGCCTGATTAAAGCAGATTATCGCGGCAGGCCATCAACGCTCTGCCAGGGGTGTGGACATAATTCAATCTCCAGTCAGATTGTTGCCGCCCTTTATGAACTATCCATCCCGCCAGAGCGGATTATCAAGATGTCAGGGATTGGCTGCTCTAGCAAGAGCCCAACGTATATTCTCAGCAGGTCATTTGGATTTAACTCCCTCCACGGCCGTATGCCGACTGTCACGACCGGTGCGGTGATGGTCAACCATTCCTTGAAAGCGATCGGCATCTCTGGGGATGGGGATACTGCCAGCATCGGTTTTAGCCATTTCAAGAACGTCGTGAGACGAAATGTGCCGATGGTTTACATTGTTGAAAATAACGGTGTGTACGGACTGACAAAAGGACAGTTCTCTGCGACCGCAGATAAGGGGTTGGAGTTAAAGGGGGTCGGGGTCAATCCATTCATGCCGATCGACATTTGCATGGAAGCGTTGATCTCGGGAGCGGGGTTCGTGGCCCGTTCTTTTGCCGGGGATCCCCATCAGGTTAAGGAATTATTGAAGGCGGCTATTCACTTCCAGGGCACCGCAGTCTTGGATATTATCAGCCCATGTGTAACATTTGATAACCGTGAGGGGTCCTCGAAAAGTTATCGCTGGGGAAGGTCACGTAAAGAGCCGCTGCACGACATCACCTGGGTTCCGAGGCGTGAGGAGATCCAGGTCGAACTACAACCCGGTGAGGTTCTTGACGTGGCGATGCATGATGGTTCCCATATTAAATTTAAGAAGCTGGCACACGACTACGATCCCACCGATCGAATGTCGGCTTTGAAATTGCTTGAAGAATCTTGCAACCGCGGGGTACTCGTCACCGGTTTGCTTTACATCAATGAAGAAACGCCGCCTCTCGATGAGACGGAGAATCTCGTCGATCTGCCGCTAGTACAGCTTTCAGAGGATGCTCTCCGCCCATCGAAAGAAACGCTGGATGCTTTCATCGAGAGATATCGATAGAGTACTGAACGATAAACTACAGCGATTGAACGAGGCTGACCAGGAGGTCGGCCTCTACGCTTAAGTGGCAATCAGGAGCGCATCCATGGGTGCGCCCGAAAAGGCGAAAGGTTGCTTCTCCTTGTCACTTCGAGCCTTTCGATTTCACTCAAGATAAACTCCGCGAGAAATCCCTGTGATGTTTCTGGTGGGTGCTCCTCCTGTGAGGCGAGAGCCATCCTATGCCCGTTACGAAAAAGCCTTCATAAGCATCATAAACACCTATTACCAGGCTCATCTCCAGATGTAAACCAATCTATCCTTTCTGGCGTCAACCCCACCAATTTGTATAATCTAGCAGAGAGGGTATCCATTGAGCGGTTTTGGCATTTTCGCGGGGCTTGCAGCTGCGAGCATCTGGGGCGGGATGTACGTTGTCAGTAAAGTCGTGCTGGAAGTTATTCCCCCTTTTACATTGCTCAGCTTGCGGCTTCTGCTTGGAATCATGAGCCTAGCCGTCTTTCTTCCTCGTCAGGGAGGCTTGAAATGGCCTCTAAAACGGCTTCTAGCGGCATTTCTGGCCGGATTCATAGGATATGGCATCTCATTAGGTCTTCAGTTTGTAGGCACGCATCTGTCAACTGCTGCAAATGCCGCGCTCGTGACCTCGGCTTCACCGGCATTCATTCTGATCTTTGGCATCTGGATTCTTGGAGAAAAGGCCACATGGAGCAGGGTTGCGGCGTTGATTATTTCATCCGTGGGTGTCATTATTGTCATCGATCCAAGAAGTGTGTTCCTTGGAGGGGATCTTGCACTTGGTAATCTTGCCTTGCTTGGTGCAGCATTAACATGGGGGTTATATTCCGTACTGGTTAAAAAAGTTGGCGCTCAGATGACGATTGTCGCCGTAAGCTTCATCGCCTTCCTGGGTGGTTTGCCGGTGAGTTTACCGCTCTCGGCGTTTGAGATCAGGACTATTGGCATTGGGCAGATTACCCCTGGTGTCATCTTGGGAGTGTTGTATTTAGGGATAATTTCAACTGGACTGGCTATGTACCTTTGGAATAAATCCCTGGACTTATTAGACGCAGGGTTGGTCTCCCTTTTATTTTTCACTCAACCGGTCGTAGGTGTGGGGCTGGGGACGATGCTTCTTGGCGAGGAACTCAATCTTGGTTTCTGGATCGGCGCATTGTTCATTGGCGGAGGGTTGCTCATAGCAGCTCGCGCAGAGCCGAAAATTTCAAACGGGGATTCTAGGGACGTGGAGCCTCTGAGGAGGGGTTAAATGGCGGGAAGTAATGGATGTCTTAACAAAGGGATGAAGGTGCTCGCGATCGCGGTGGCGCTCATGTTCATCCTTGTGCTGCCGCTATCGCTGCTGGGGCGCGACCTGGCGAAGGTGATGTTCTCACCGGCGAGTGTTTCCGGGATTATGCGTAACCGACTGCTCGAATCGGGTTTTGTGAACAATATCGCTGCCGAGAGCTTCCTTTCGGAGCGATGGTTCAACGAAATGGATATGGGGGGTGGAGATCTGAAGCCGATGTTTCAATACCTATCAACGGCTGAGAGGGAGGAGATCCTCACGACTCTCATGCCGCCCGAGTGGGTGGACGCGCAACTGGATAATGTTATCCACTCTTTCTTTGCCTGGGTAGAGAGCGACCAGCCTGAGCCGCGAGTCGCGGTTGACCTCATCCCTCTCAAAGAAGGTCTCCTTAAGGGAGGTTTACATCGGATTATTGATACGCTGATCGATTCCTGGCCAAGTTGTACGACGGACGAAATCGAGATCATGAGAGAGGAATTGATGCGGACGGGCGAGATACCGATCGAGGTTTGCGAACCGCCCGAACCATATCGATCGCAAGTCCTTGATTTTGCCGTTGATGAATTGGGTTTTCTGATCCGTGGACAGCCCGATAAAATCCCGCTCTTCGATTCATTGGATGCTTCACCAGCGGAGGTAACTGAGTTCAAAGAACAGTTCCAATTCTTGAGGTCTGTGATGATGTGGGGGTGGTTCTTGCCTGCGTCGTTGCTGGGTGTGATGATGATCTTGGTCATCCGCTCCATGCGTGATATCGGCCAGTGGTGGGGGATTCCACTGCTGATTGGTGGCCTGCTGTCGCTCGCGGTCATCGGGATTGTCACTGCGGGGCGAGCCGATCTTGTCCGTGACACACTTGCCGATTTCGCTTCGTTGGGGACACCATTCTATAGGGCGTTTGAGATTGTATTGCTGGGGATTCTGGTCGCCGCTATTCGTCTGGCGTTTTTCCATGCCTTTCTCATTACTGCCGCGGGTTTAGCGTTGTGGTTAATCACACGCAAATTGAGCAAGCGGGCGAAGCCGCAAAGTTTCCCCGAACCTGAGCTGAGTGACGTTGTTCCGACAGGGCAGATTTCTGGGATACCTGCGCCGCCTCCTGTGCCTCCGCTGGGGAGCGGAC
>DAOWMX010000222.1 GCA_030642885.1 Anaerolineales bacterium
CATTCCTCAGGTTGTCGATCTCATCGTGCCGGTGATGGGTCTTGATGCTATTGGCACAGAGTTGGAAGGTGATTTGGTTTATCGACCTGAACAGGTCAGAGAACTTTTAGGGATTCAGAACGACCATATTATCCAGCCCGTAGACGCGGCCGCAATCCTGACGCACGGAAATGGAGCACTTAAAGCAGCGCCTGCGAACGCACAGGTGCGGGTGATTCTGAATAAGGCTGAGACGCAAAAGGCGGTGGAGCAGGGGCGCGAAATCGCCAGGCTAATCCTGAAGACTGATCACATCGGAGCGGTCATTTTGGCGCAGGTACGGCAGGCCGACCCGGTTGTGGAAGCTCATGGGCGAATCGCCGGAATCGTATTAGCGGGCGGTGGATCGCAGCGCTTTGGCCGACCGAAACTATTGGAGCTTTGGGATGGGGAAGTTCTAATCCAGAGGGCAGTCCGGGCGGCGCGAGCGGCGGGGCTCGACCCGATTGTTGTTGTTCTTGGCGCAGATGAACCGGTTGTAAGAGATGCCTTAGGCAAGCTCGCCATTCAAATCACCAACAACCCCGACTGGGCTGAGGGGCAAAGCAGTTCCGTGCGCGCAGGTCTTAAGATGCTGTCGCCCAATGTTGATGGCGCAGTTTTCCTCTTGGCGGATATGCCTCTTGTGGACGCTGACCTTGTTTGCGCTCTGGTGGAAACCCAGCGCAGGTCGTTAGCGCCGATTGTGGCGCCCTGGACCGGTGAGCGATGGGGAAATCCCGTTCTTTTCGACCGGGCGACTTTCGAAGCGCTGAATCGGATTCGAGGCGATCAAGGGGGGCGAGCGTTATTCGGGACATTTTCTATCGAAGCTGTCCCCTGGGGACAGTCGGCGATGCTCGATATTGACACCCCGGAGGATCTTGACACGACCAGAGGAATATAACCATGGATCTGCGGCGACCCTGATGGAAGGATCGCAAGCTGCGTTGCCCTGTTATTTGCAAGGATGCTATAATCGGCGCATGGTGGTCCAAGGTTCACGCTTACTGGTTCAGAACGACAACCCCGATCCGAATCAACATCGGGCGTGGGGTTCATGGATGAAGTGAACGAATTGTAGAATGAACCTGCCGCCGCCCGATGTCACTGAGACCGGGCGGTGTATTTTTTTCAGTAGGGAGGCACGATGCTTAAGACTCATGATTGTGGCGAGCTGAGATCAGATCATATAGGCCAACAGGTGACACTTGCCGGGTGGGTGAATCGACGTCGGGATCACGGTGGGGTGACGTTCATCGACCTGCGCGATCGCTCGGGGATTGCACAGATCGTCGCTAATCCGGAGATCTCTCCTGAGGCGCATGAAACTGCGGTTGAGATTCGCAATGAATGGGTGCTGCAGATCGAAGGGGTTGTCCGAAGCCGACCGGAGGGGATGGTGAACCCTGATCTGCCTTCCGGTGAGATTGAGGTGGAAACCCAGAAGATCGTCGTCTTAAACCCTGCGAAGACGCCTCCGTTTGCGATCAACGAAGAGACGGAAGTCGACGAGATGGTCCGCCTGAAGTATCGGTATCTAGACCTCAGGCGTGAGCGTATGAAGGGCAACCTGGAGCTTCGCCATAAGGTGATCAAGTACATTCGTGATTTCCTAAGCGAACGCGACTTCTGGGAAGTGGAGACGCCCATTCTTTTCAAGACTACACCCGAAGGTGCGCGGGATTACCTCGTCCCCTCCCGCGTACACCCGGGTGAGTTCTTCGCCTTACCGCAATCGCCTCAGCAGCTCAAGCAGCTGCTGATGGTTGCAGGTGTTGAGCGCTATTTCCAAATCGCCCGTTGTTTCCGTGATGAAGACCAGCGCGGAGATCGCCAACCGGAGTTCACACAGTTGGATCTCGAGATGTCCTTCGTCGATCGTGAGGACGTGATGGCGATTTCGGAGGAGTTGTTCACCGCGATGGTGGAAAAGCTGCTTCCCGAGAGAAAATTGATGCACAAGCCCTGGCCACGGCTTACTTATAGCGAGGCGATGGAGCGCTTTGGGCGAGATGCACCGGATATCCGTTTTGGGCTGGAGTTGAAAGACGTGACGGATTTAGCGGTGGAGTCGGGTTTCCAGGTGTTTGAAAAGGTAGTCGAGAAGGGCGGAGAAGTCCGAGGTCTAAATGTTAAAGGATCAGGGAGCTTCAGCCGGAAGGACATCGAGGAACTGACAGCTTTCGTCGCACAATTTGGAGCCAAGGGTTTAGCGTACCTGGCGCTTGACGAGAAAGGAGAACATCGGTCTTCCTTTGCCAAGTTCCTCGCGGAGAATCGGATTAAGGCTTTACTGCACAGGTTGGAGGCCGAACCCGGCGATCTACTCCTGTTTGTAGCCGATAAACCGGCGGTTGTCTTCGAATCCTTAGGGCGCTTACGCGTCCACCTCGGCGAGCGGCTGGGTTTGCTGGATCCGGAGATTCTCGCTTTCGCATGGGTGATCGATTTTCCCTTTGTGGGATGGAATGAGGATGAGAAGCGTTGGGATCCGAGTCACCATCTCTTCACCGCACCGATGCCAGAGGACCTTTCGTGGCTGGACTCTGATCCCGGCAAAGCACGCGGTCAGCAATATGACATGGTGCTCAACGGGTTGGAAGTTGGTGGTGGGAGCATCCGTATCCACGACCGAAAATTACAAGAGAAGGTATTCGCATTAATCGGTCTTGAGCCGGATGTCGCTCAGGAACGATTTGGCCACATGCTCGAGGCTTTTGAGTACGGGACTCCACCTCACGGAGGCATCGCGCCGGGGATCGATCGGCTCGTTCGCGTCTTCGCCGGAGAGGATCATATACGTGAGGTTATCGCTTTCCCGAAGAATCAAGCCGCGCGCGATGTCATGGCGGATGCCCCCTCGCCGGCTGAGCCCAATCAATTGAAGGAACTTCATTTGAGGGTTATTGACGAGGAATAATGGTGCAATATTGCCAACTAGAATCGAACGTGGTATACCCATATTAGTCCCTGCTGTGCGCGTGATGCAGCAAGAGATTTTGAGCCAACACTTGATAAATGGGATTCGTTGTCCGGTGGGTAACGCGATAGGCTTCGGCCAAGGCGAAAGTCACTGGTAGGATCCCGCCTGCAATAGCAGGTTCAAAGTCAAGCAGCACACGGCATGGCGGGGCAGTCATTATGAAAAGCGGTGGAGGAGACATCCACCGCTTTTTTTAAATCCATTATGGTTTTCCTGGGGTGAGATTCGTTTTATGGGTGCGGCTAAGTTCACCCCTTAATGTCATAGCGAGCCCATTCAGCTTCGCTCCCCACTCCCTTCAGTCGGGGACTTCGCCCCCCAAACCCCTCTCCGCTTCGCTTCGCCCTTACTGGATGCTCCGCGAGGGGCGCAGAGCGGAACGGGGGACGTCGCAGGCTAAACTCCGCGAAGCAATCTTCTCGTTTCTTGATCGGGGATTGAGATCCTTCGACTTCGCTCAGGACAGGAGTCGCCCTATTGGGCTCCTCGCAATGACAAGTGCTGAAAGGGCTTTGCACCACTCATTGTCATTTCGAGAGAGCCGGGGAGCGGTGAACCGAGAAATTCCTATGATGTCGCTTTTGCTGGCTCCATCTCTGAAGCCGGATGTAGCCCCATTAATGTCATTGCGAGCCCTTCGACAGTGCTCCCCATTCCCTTCGGTCGGGGACTTCGTCCCCCAAACCCCTCTCCGCTTCGCTTCGCCCTTACTGGATGCTCCGCGAGGGGCGCAGAGCGGAACGGGGGACTTCGCCCCACAAACTAAATGGGACTTCGCACGCTAAACTCCGCGAAGCAATCTCCTCCATTCTAGCGTGGGGAGGGTTCAGCACTAATAGGTATGGGCAATCAGCCCGGAAAAAACACGTTTCTGCGGTTTGGCTTGCGAGCCATCTTAATCTCGGGTAGACTTCTGTAATTCCCAAGAATTCATCTCTAGCAACACACTACAGGAATAGAAAACATGGCCGGTGAGCGTGATAAGGCGCTAGAAGCTGCGGTAACAGAGATCAAGAAGCGCTACGGAGACGGTGCGGTGATGCGGCTGGGAGAAGCGCATCATCTGGAAGTGGAAGCGATCCCGACCGGCTCACTATCGCTTGACCTTGCGCTGGGCGTGGGCGGCATCCCCCGCGGGCGGGTGACCGAGATCTACGGCCCGGAAGCCTCGGGCAAGACCACATTGGCACAG
>DAOWMX010000228.1 GCA_030642885.1 Anaerolineales bacterium
CTGGCATTTACTTCACTCTCGGGGTCGATCGAAACGCAGTAATCTCCTGCACCCAACCCACCGAAGAGAAAGAGCCCATCCGCGCCAGTGATGGTTGTATCTCTACCTGAAGAAGGACAGGCTCCATCACCCAACCTGACCTCCACACCGTGGAGCCCAATCTCAGCAGCGTCTAATTTCCCATTCGCAATCCAATTCATTCCCTCGGGTCCGCTAACACATCCTTCCGGAGCCGTGTCCAATTGGGTCCCTTCTGGTGGGGATGCGCACAGGTCATGCCAAACCCGCCCTGCAATGGCGCCACTACCCCCTCCATCATCCATCACCTCGTCAGTCCCACCTCCATTAATGAAGGGCAAGCTGCACGAGGGAAGAGCAATAAGGAGTATCAGCGTGATCAGGAGTACAAGTAGGCTGTGGTTACGAGCAATTTCTTTCATCAGGACCTCACAGACTTTTCATCTTGCGAATGGTCAAAGCCAAGATACCAGTTCCCCGCCTATCGGTACAGACGGTTGACTCAGATGCATAAAACACGGTTTGCAGACAACATAATTGGACGACAGTGTATCCGCTAAATTGAAAAAGGAAAACAACCGCCGCCACTATAGCATGACGATGGTTGTTTCGAAAGGCAGCAGGTGCCCCCACGGGGGTTCGAACCCCGGTTTCGGCCTTGAGAGGGCCGCGTCCTAGGCCTCTAGACGATGGGGGCAACGGAGGCCATTCTACCATTCGTATTTTTAAGCGTCAACACGCAGAGAGACATGTCGGGGGATAAACCATGATGTGAATGGATCAATAATAACGACATTCACCACAACCCTTATCCCTGGGTAATGCGGCCGCTCAAGATTGTCGGTCTCGTCGAGATAAACAACCATAGTGTCACCCACTTCAACCCATTTAATTCTGCAATCCACGATCATGACCAGCCTATGAAGCACGAAAACTTAGTGAAACCTGCATGCTATAATATTAAGTATATTTGGTTCCAAATTTGCCCAGGTTAAGTCCATTAGATGCATCCACAACAAATCGAGCGAGAACTGCAGCGCATCCTTCCTGGCGTACAGAAGCCAGGTCGCTACATAGGGGGCGAACTCAACCAGGTCGTAAAGGACTGGAAAAGTGTAGACCTGAGTGTAGCGTTGATTTTTCCAGATCTCTATGATCTAGGTATGTCCAACCTTGGACTCGCCATCCTATACGACATCTTGAATCGCGAAACGGATATCCTCGCTGAGCGAGTTTACGCTCCATGGCCGGACATGGAGGCTGCAATGCGTCAATCCGGGCTTCCGTTGTACTCTCTGGAGACAAAGCACCCGGTTTCCGAGTTCGACATCCTCGGGTTCTCCCTTCCCTACGAAACCCTTTATACAAACACCCTAAATCTCATCGATCTCGCTGGGATTCCGCTCTTCGCCGCGAAACGCCAACGAGGTGATCCAGTCGTGATCGCTGGAGGCCACGCCGCGCTCAATCCGGAGCCGATGGCCGCTTTCTTTGATGCATTTGTGATTGGCGAGGGCGAAGAAGCTGTTCTAGAGATCGCTCATTGTGTTCAATCTTGGAAAGCCAGAGGGCATTCGCGAGGAGAACTTCACCTCGAGCTCGCCAAGATCTGGGGCGTCTATGTGCCCAGCCTATATCAAGTCCATTACATGGAGGATGGGACCATCTCCCGGGTTGAACCTCTCCATGAAGATGCGCCCTTCCCGATTCTGAAGCGCATCGTTGGAAAAATGCCCAAACCCACCACGCGCTTCATCGTGCCCTTTATCGACGTTACGCACAACCGCATACCCATCGAGATCATGCGCGGCTGCACCCGCGGATGCCGTTTCTGTCAGGCCGGCATGATCACACGCCCTGTTCGCGAACGCCCCATCGTAGAAATCCTTGACGCCATTCAGGAGGCGACCCGTATCACCGGCATCGATGAGGTCGGCCTTCTCTCGCTGTCCTCTTCCGACTACACGCAAATTTTACCTTTAGTGCGTGCTGTGAATGAGCGTTTTGGAGAGCAGCATATAAAAATCTCGCTTCCCTCTCTGCGCATTGAGACGGTATCCGTTGAGTTGATGGACCTTCTGCATGGGCACTCCTCGCGATCAGGTTTCACACTGGCTCCTGAAGCTGCAACAGAACGCATGCGCGAGATTATCAATAAGCCTGTCGACACAGAACTGCTCCTTGAAACCGTGCGCGAGATCTACAGCCGGGGATGGCACACGATCAAGCTGTATTTCATGATCGGACACCCATCCGAAACGCTTGAGGACGTCCAGGCTATTGCCAAACTTTGTAAGACGATCTTGGCCGAAGGTCGGAAGATTATGGGTAAAAGGGCTAAAGTTAACGTGGGCGTCAGCACCTTTATCCCTAAACCGCACACACCATTCCAATGGACCCCATGTGATACAACAGAGCAAATCGTGATGAAACAAGATCTGCTCAAACAGGAGCTCCGGGGTAAAGGGCTGAAATTAAACTGGAATGATCTGGGAGAAACGATGCTCGAATCCTGGCTCTCCCGCGGTGACCGAAGGATGAGTGAGGCAATCTATCTCGCCTGGAAAAGCGGGGCGAAATTCGATGCCTGGCATGAACACTTCGATTTCAATCTTTGGCTTCAAGCTTTCGAAACCGCTGACCTGGATCCCGCGTTTTACAGCCACCGCGAACGCCCAATTGACGAAACCCTTCCTTGGGATCACATAGACGCCGCGGTTAAGAAGCAGTTCCTGACCGAAGATTATCTTTTAAGCCAACAGGGAAAAACACGCGTGGATTGCCGTGAACGTTGCTTCGCCTGTGGGATTCTTCAAAAATACGCTGATCTACGTCGGGAGAATCCAGGTGAGGGCTGGCAATGCCCTGAGGTCCGTTCACCAGCTCACACATCACTTGAAAACCCATCTCTCATAGGGACAAAACAAGATGGCGAATGACGACCGCTATCGTTATCGAATTACCTTTACGAAGGATGAGGCACAGCGTTTTACAAGCCACCTCGACCTTCACCGAGCCTGGGGGCGCCTTTTACGCCGAGCCAGGCTCCCACTTTTGTACTCAAAGGGATTCAACCCTCGGCCGCGCATTCAACTGAGCACGGCTTTACCCCTTGGATTTACAAGCGAACACGAACTAACAGACATCTGGCTCACAGAAGAAATTCCTTGCAGCGAGATAATGGAACGGCTGCAGCATTCTGCACCACCCGGAACCAGGATCATCGAAGTTGAACGCGCAGCACTGAACGAACCTGCTCTCCCCAGCCAAATCAATGCCGTCTCATATATCGTTCAGATCGATGCAGATCTAACGGCAGAAGATCTCTCAACCGCTATTCATGATCTTCTCTTAACAAAGGTCCTAGAGCGGGAGCGCAGGGGCAAGACCTATGACCTTCGGCCGCTCATCCATGAACTAGAGACCTCGAGTGAGGGGATGGAATCCCCATCCATCAGGATGAAACTGGCCGCGAAAGAAGGCGCTACGGGACGACCGGAAGAAGTCCTCTTGGCCTTGGGTCTTGATCCCTCAACGGCTACGATCCATAGAATCCACCTGCACATGGTTCAGGAAGAACCATCCTAGCGAATAGTTCTCTATTAAGTTCCCCATCCTATAACTTATGGAATCAAGAACCAACGCTTCCGCATGCAGTTGCAGCCTGCGCAATGAGATTCGCGGGTTGCATCTCCCAAGCAACACCCTTCCCCATCGTTAAGGGTGAGATTGCTTCGTCACTTCGTTCCTGGAAATGACATGGTCGGGAAGGCTCTGAATTAATCGATGTCATTTCGAGCCCTTCGGCTTCGCTCCTCACTCCCTTCGGTCGGGGACTTCGCTCAGGACAGGCGTCGCCCTATCGGGCTCCTACTAATGACATCCATGTCATTTTGAACTGAGCAGCATCCGCCGGTAGAGTAGTCCGGCGTGGTTTCGATACGCTCCTTACCCTCACACTCAACCGACGCCGGACGTATCGAAACCAGAGATGCTGTGGAGACACTCGCAATGACAGGCGAAGGAATGATAATGGCTAGGACCCTGTCATGTAGAGCGAAGCGATGTAATCTCATCCTTACAACGC
>DAOWMX010000239.1 GCA_030642885.1 Anaerolineales bacterium
AGAACATCCAGGCGATCTGAGCAGGAATCAGGTGAGTCATCTTTCCCGTAGGCCTCGATGGGCACAGGGAGAGCGTCGTTAACCCGTTCCATGAGTGCAATCGCTCGATCTTCTGCGTTGCCTCCTAAGCGGATCACCGCGGGGACATTCAATGGGGCTTCAAGAAATGCCTTTGCGAGCCCGCGGGCGCTGTGGAATTGCTCCTGCGAGGCGACACCTGAGCCGGAGGCAAAATAGCCATCGATGGGTCCCTGGGCCAAGATGATCCTGGCGGCGCGATATACCTTCGATGCTGGTGGATTCCCACTTGTATCAACGAAGTTGGCAATCTTGTACCCTTTGTTCAGTATGGCGTCCATGCTCATCATCGATCCCCCACCGCCGGCGCCGTGAAAACCGATGACTTTATCCCCACGCTTGAAATCCTGCTCCATCTGGATGAAGTAGAACGTTCCGCGATAATCACCTTTCTCTACGTCCCAGGCGATGCGCTCGAGTTCGGTTGGTGGTCGGTCGAACTCGCGGGCGACTTCTATCTCCAGCCGTGGATGCCGGAACACGGCATAATCATCGACGGTGATGCGGCAATCGGCGGCGATGAGTTTTCCATCCTCCGTGAGGACAATGGGGTTGATTTCGGCTGCGCGTGCATCCGAATTGCGAGCGACGAGATAGAGTCGTGATAGCAATAGCCCCAATGCCAATTGGAGCTTTCCTCGAATGCCGACCTGGCGAACAAGATCGCGGGCGTAGTAGTCAGGAAATCCGGTTTGGATATCGACAAGCGTTTGGGCAAGTGCATCAGGATGTTCGTTTGCGATCTGCTCAACGCCCGATCCACCTTTGGCGCTGAAAATAATTCTGGGTGCTTGGGCGATATCATCGATAATGACGCCGGCATAGAACTCCTGTTTTACATTAAGTTTCTCTTCAACCAGCACCGTGTCGACTTCAAATCCGCCGACCTCCTTGCCTAAAATCGCACTCGCCGCAGCTGCGGCGGTTTCGGGTGAGTCAGCAAACTTTATCAGCCCGAGGGATGCACGCCCGGTCACCCAGGCTTGTCCTTTGACAACCACTTCACAGCCCAGCTCTTCTGCGATCCTTCTCGCTTCTGATGGCGTGCGAACAGCCTCGCCTCTGGGGATGCCGATCTTTTCGCCTGCGAGCAGGCTTTTCCCTTGATATTCGTGCAGTCGGGCCATTGTTATCCTCGAACGTTCGTCAATAACATGAGTGACCATAAATCTGAAGAGGGGCAGTGGCTCATAAGACCCGATAGGATCCTGGATGGCATGCTATGTGTGCGTCTCCCAGACTTGAATTATTCACATCAGGGTTGGATTATACAAGCAGCGTATGCGGGGGTAAACCTGAACCCCGCATGTGAACCTCCAAGTAAAATGTATTTTAGATGCTTATTGGCTGCAATTCATTGACGTTACGCTTGATTTTCTCTGACACTTAGTACTTGTGAATAAGTGTACGACAGCCTAATCTCCGTTTACGCTGGGGAGTTACGTCTTCAGGAACCCGGCATGTAGCTGATTGTTGAGTGGCGGCAGTTATCCGGGAGGTTGCTCAAGCTGCAATGAGGACTGAACTGCGGTTTGCCGGATTTGGCGGGCAAGGGATCATCTCCGCGGGGATGATCGCTGGCCGCGCAGCTGCGCTTCATGATAACAAGAATGCTGTGATGACGCAGTCCTACGGACCAGAAGCACGCGGAGGCGCCTGCCACGCGAACGTCGTTATCTCTGAAGACCCGGTTAACTACCCAAAAATCATTTGCCCTAATTTACTCGTAGTCATGTCACAGGAAGCTTTCACTCGTTATAGTCGTGAAATCACTCCAGGCGGGATGCTGATCGTCGACGAAGATTTGGTGCAGGATATCGAAGCGGATGAAGGTATCCAACTTTATTGCATTCCAGCTACACGGATTGCCAAGGAGCTAGGCAATAAAATCGTTGCTAATGTTGTCATGCTTGGTACGGTCGCCGCACTGAGCAAAGCGATCAGAAAGAAAGCATTGTTGGAATCCGTTCGCGAATCTGTGCCGGCCCGTTTCCTCGAAATGAACGAGCGAGCGTTCGAAGCCGGTTACGAGTACGGGGAAGGGATCAAAGCGTGAGTCGGATCGGGGTTTTCGTTTGCCAATGCGGCATGAATATCAAACGAACCGTGGATACGGAGGCGGTCGCCGAATCTTTGCGGGAATATGACGACGTTGTCTTTACCACGGACTACGATTACATGTGCTCAGATCCAGGGCAGCGAATGGTCCGAGAGGCAATCGCGGCGCATAGGTTGGACGGAGTAGTTGTCGCAGCGTGTTCACCCTCCATGCACGAACCCACATTTCGGTCAGCTGCGATAGATGCTGGCATGAATCCATATCTTTGCGAGATGGCAAATATTCGCGAACAATGCAGCTGGGTGCATGAAGATAGAGCCCGAGCGACTGAGAAAGCCATCCGAATTTCGCAGCTTACGGTCGAGAAGGTACGCGGAAATGTCCCGCTTGAACCAATCCTCGTTGATCATTCAGAAACATGTCTGGTGATCGGCGGCGGGATCAGTGGGATCCAGGCCGCGCTTGATGTTGCCGAGAGCGGTTTCGATGTCATTTTGGTCGAGAAGGAACCATCGATTGGCGGGCATATGGCGCAGCTCTCCGAGACCTTCCCGACTCTTGATTGTTCCCAATGCATTCTTACCCCCAAGATGGTCGAAGTTTCCAGACATCCCAAGATTACATTGATGACCTATAGCGAAGTGGAAGAAGTCTCCGGATATATAGGAAACTTCCGCGTACGCATTCGCAAGAACCCAACCTACGTCGATCCGGAGAAATGCAATCTTTGCGGAGAGTGTGTGGATGTATGCCCACAAAGCGTACCGAGCGTATTTGAACGGGGACTTGTGGAACGCAAGGCGATATACATCCCCTTCCGCCAGGCGATTCCTTCATCCTACACCCTGGATGAGCACACTTGCCTGGGTCTTCGCCCTCTCCGCTGTGAAGAATGCTTTAAAGTCTGTGAACCGAAGGCGATAGATTTCGACATGCATCCCGAGATCATCGAAGTGGATATTGGGGCGATTATTGTCGCCACCGGATACGAATTGCTCCCACTTACGTCGCTGCCAGAGTACGGCGGCGGCCGTATCCCGGACGTAATAGATGGTCTCACATTCGAACGTCTGCTCTCCGCTTCTGGCCCCACTGGAGGCGAGGTACGAAGACTCTCCGACGGTAAAATCCCCAAGAAAATCGTCTTTGTCCAATGCGCAGGATCCCGCGACCCAGAGCTGCATAACTCGTGGTGTTCAAAGATGTGCTGTATGTACACCGCCAAACATAGCCTGCTATATAGCCACGCAGTGCCCGATAGTGAAGTGATTGTCTTTTACATCGACATCCGCGCTGGTGGAAAAGGATATGAGGAATTCATCCAGCATGTCATTGAAGAAGAACGCATCCTCTACATCCGCGGCAAGGTGGCACGTATCTACCAGGAAGATGACAAGATTGTAGTCTGGGGTGTCGACACACTCTCCAACGAACGTATGGAAGTCGAAGCGGACATGGTGGTGCTGGCGACGTCGACTGAACCTCATCCTTCAGCGAAGGCGCTTGCCCAGCTCTTGAAGATAAGCTGTGGTGGGGAGGGGTTCTATAAAGAGGCCCATCCGAAACTCCGGCCTGTCGACAGTTTGACTGCTGGTATCTTCCTGGCCGGAGCAGGGCAGGGGCCAAAGGACATCCCGGAAGCCGTCGCTCAAGGCAGCGGGGCAGCAGCGAAAGCCGTCGCCTTACTCTCGAAAGAGAAACTCATACATCCACCCGAGGTGGCTTCGATCAATGAAGTTATTTGCGGTGGATGCGGTGTGTGCGTGTCGATGTGTCCTTATGAAGCGATTTCAATCAGCGAAGCGGGAGTCGCGGAAGTTAATGAGGTACTTTGTGAGGGC
>DAOWMX010000257.1 GCA_030642885.1 Anaerolineales bacterium
GGGGTCATCGAATGTAGACAGCGTGTTCATCGAGGCGATGGCCAGGTTGAATCTCGTGTCGAATGCGAAAGTCTGGATATCGGCCTGAACGAGACAGGAGTTTTGTTGGAAGAAAGGGGCGAGGTTTCTTTGTGCACGAGCGAGCATGTGGTGATCTAGGTCGATTCCGATCACGGTGTGCTCCTCCTGGATGAGCGCCCGAACGACTCGACCTGTTCCACATCCAAGTTCAATGATGGGGCCGCTGCGCTCAGCTGCAAGATGAAGCCATAAGGTGAGGTCTTGCCCGAAGGCGCGATATTGGGCATCGAAATAGCGAGCAAAGGTTGCGTCACTCATAGAAGGATGTGTTCTCCATTTTCTCCTTGACCCTGACAGGCGTGAGACTTATACTCGTGCCGTGCCGGGGTGTAGCGCAGATGGAAGCGCGCCGCGTTTGGGACGCGGAGGTCGGCGGTTCAAGTCCGCCCACCCCGACTGTTTGTCATCCCGACAGTATTTTACAACCCCTTTGCGATTGGAGGGAACGATGCGAGGAATTCGCGTCACGAAGGAATCGCGCAAGATAGATGTTGTTCTCGTTGACGCGAGGTATACATCTAAGGGAGATCGAGTTCAGGTTGCGAGAGGCTATATTCGTCGCGGGGCGGTCTGGGGTGACCTGAGACTGCTGCCTCGCAAGGATCTCGTCGAGCGATTGAAATCCGGTGAGCGGGTTGTGGTCGGGGAATGTGCAGAGGTCCCTGGGAGCTTCCACACCGTCGCCAAAGTACGCTTGGCTGAAGGAAGCGGGGGTGAAAGACTCGTCGCAGATGGTGTGGATGGGGTAGGTGACGAGCTTGGAGTGCCTTTATTTTAGACGGATCAACGAGAGCCGATATCGGAATTGAGTTCCTGATGAGTGGTTCGTCGGATGAATCCGGGGGCTGCCTCTGTTTGGCTTGACCGGCTCAGGGGCGAACGGTAGAATCAAATCATGCGCGGGCGTCGCCAAGTGGTAAGGCATCAGCCTTCCAAGCTGACATTCACGGGTTCGAATCCCGTCGCCCGCTCCTGACCGCCTACGGGCGGTTGTTTTTTTCGTGGAATGGTAAGTCAAGATGTTATTACCAAATTGGAGCCCATGGCGAAACTATTACCCGCAATCTGGACTGCCTGGAGGATTTGCGGCATAAGTCAACCCCTCAAGTTGTGAATGCATTGAGACCGCGCTATCCTATTTTGAAGAAAGGACACATCTTGAAGAAGGTGCTGAGCGTTAGCCTGGGCTCCACGACCCGAGATCACTCCACGGAGGCTGAATTCATGGGGGAACATTTCTGGCTCAGCCGCCAGGGCACGGACGGCGACTTCGATCGCTACATCCAGATGTACCGAGATAACGACGGCAAAGTGGACGCCTTTGGAGTAGGTGGGGCGGAATTCTATCTGTGGGTGAACGGTCGGCGCTATTATTTCCGCGAGATCAAGCGAGTCCGCGAAGCGATCAAGATTTCCAAGGTGGGGGATGGCAACGGCATCAAGCATCTTCTCGCGCCGCTAGCGATACAGGCGCTCCAGGAGCACGGATATGACCTGCGCGGTAGGAAAGCTCTCAGTACGACAGCTGTCGACCGCTACGGCCTGGCGAGGGCGCTCGTCGATGCCGGTTGTGATATGACCTTCGGCGACTTCATGTTCGCACTAGACATTCCCCTCCCCATCCACAGCATCCGCGCGGTGCACATCATGGCGTTCCTGCTTCTACCCATCATGACGCAGCTTCCCTTCCGCTGGCTCTACCCCGTCGGTGCAGAGCAAGAGAAGGACCCATCCAAGAAGTACAGCCGTTTCTACGAGGAGGCGGATGTCATTGCCGGCGATTTCCTGCAGGTCTGGTCCAACCTACCAGACGACCTGAGCGGAAAGATCATCATCACCAATACCACCACAGCGAAGAACGTCGAGGCGCTGCAAAAGCGTAATCTACATGTCCTGGTTACGAACACCCCTCGCCTGGAGGGGCGTTCTTTCGGCACGAACGTCATCGAGGCTATGTGCCGTTGCCTGATCGACAAGCCCGATGACCAGATCACCGAGGCGGATTTCACGGACGTCATCGCCCGCGTGCCCCTCAAGCCACAGGTGCACATCCTGAATTAAGTGCTACCGGCACTTGCATGCAAAGCGGGCGGGTCCGTCCCTGCTTGCTATTACCTCATGCTTAGTAAAATGAGTACCCTGTCGCAAACAAATATTGAAGAAAGACTTCCGACTTCGGCGGGGGTCTGCTAAAATCATAAATGAGGGCCCGTAGCTCAGTGGTAAGAGCGGCCGGCTCATAACCGGTTGGTCGTAGGTTCGATTCCTACCGGGCCCACAGAAGAATGTTAGAAAAAGGGTGTTTTAGAACAGCCCTTTTTTCTTTTCCCAAATTGAATGGATGACCCAATAAATTGTCGCTGCCCTATACCGCCCGGAGATAAATCTATGGGCTATGACCATAATTATGCTGTGATCCTGGCAAAGGGTGGTCCCGGCGCAGCATTGTTAGGATGAATATATTGCAAGAGCCGCTGGTCCCCCCCCGCCAGTCGAATGAAAGGATTGATTTTTTTAAAACCGCTATCGCCTCAGGGTAGTGTAGTACAATAACCCAATCGAAAAAAAACCAAAAATATTAAGGAGAACTAAAATGAGTGACGTACCTGTTCAATTAATCGTAGCGGCTTTTCAAGACGAAGGTGAAGCCAAAGAAGCCCTCAAGGCTCTCAAACAGGCCAAGAAAGAAGGTCTGATCAAGATCGAGGCTGCGGCAGTCCTGCGCAAAGACGAAAAAGGGAAGATACACATCAAAGAGACTCACGACATGGGCGGTGGCAAGGGCGCGGCCCTGGGTGGTGTGGGCGGCGCAGCGGTTGGCCTGATTGCCGGTGCTGCCCTGGCAGCCCCACTGGCTGTCGGCGCTCTGATTGGCGGCCTGGTTGCAAAGCTGCGTGATACGGGCTTTTCCGACGAACGCTTGGAAACACTCGGCGAGAGTTTGCAGCCCGGCACGTCGGCTATCGTCGCCGTTGTCGAGCACGAGTGGGTGGCGAAAGTGGAAGAGGCCCTGGCTGAGACTGAGGCTGACTTGATAACAGCAGAACTTTCAGCCGACATCGCCGGGCAGTTGGAGGCTGGTCACGAACTCGCGTACTCGGCGATTTCCAGCGAGGAAGGCTTCTCAGTAGATCGTATGGCCGTGGGTGACGATGTGGTCGAAGGCTCCTCACTGGTCGTTGACGATACCGGGGTTTATGAAAGTCAATTTATTGCCACCCCGGAAGGGTTTGCTGTTGAACTGGTCGCTGCCACCGAAGATGGCGTGGTCGATGAAATCATCGTCGGCATCGCGGATGATGAGGAAGAAACAGCAGCAGAGTAATCAACGCTGCTTATCAAGTCGGGTGGTAATCGCCACCCGACTTGCGCGTCTGGGCATCTGATCATGAAGGAGTCTACGATGATTCTACCTTCCTGGAAGGATACACAAACAAAGCAAGCCATCCTCGATTTCGTGGCGGCGGTCACGGACGAGAGCAGTTCGGACTACGTGCCGCCTGCGGAACGCGTCGCCGTCTTCGATAACGATGGCACACTTTGGTGCGAAAAGCCGATGTACATCCAGCTCGACCTTTTGCTGCGCAAACTTGCATTGCAGGCTGAGGGCGATTCGTCGCTGCGA
>DAOWMX010000109.1 GCA_030642885.1 Anaerolineales bacterium
GCTCTTTTCCTGCGGTCTGGCCTTCACGATTTTGCAGCCCGCAGCATACATGCAGAATATCCTGGCTCAATGGGACACACTGATCGGGGATGGTTGCTACCGTGTACCTTATCCGCTCGAAACCCAATTGAGCCTCGTCGATCTGAAAGACGTCGCCGAAGCGGCCCGGCTCGTCCTCACCGAGGATGGACACGCAGGTGCGACGTATGAGCTGATTGGCACCAAACCGATGTCCCAGATAGAAGTTGCCCAGACATTGAGCGATGGTTTGAGTCGAGAGGTGGCACCAGAAAGGACGCCGATCGAAGTCTGGGAGCAGGGCGCTCGGGACGCCGGACTGGGAACGTATGCGATCGAGACGCTCACGCAGATGTTTCAATACTATGAGCATCACGACTTTGTTGGCAGCCCGCAAATCCTGAACTGGCTGCTAGGGCGTCCACCAACGACTCTGGCTGAGGCCGTCGAGCGTGAGCGCCGGCGGCGCGAGAATGACAAATGAAACGCAACCCTGGGGAAACAAGGGTTCTTTGAGGAGGGAATTAAGCCTATGAAGCCTGCACCCTTTGAATACATTGCACCAACCACCGTAGAGGAGGCTTTGGGCCATCTCACTGAATATGGTTATGACGCCAAAGTCCTGGCTGGCGGTCAGAGCCTGATCCCGATGATGAATTTCCGTCTGGCTCAACCTGCAGTGCTGGTCGATCTGAATAAACTCGCGGAGCTTTCATTTATCCGCTCCGAAAAGGATGGTGAGCTGCGCATTGGCGCCATGACTCGCCACTTTCAAGTTGAGCGTGATGACCTTGTGGCCGAACATGCTCCGCTGATCCACGAGGCCATGCCGAAAATCGCCACCCCACAGATTCGCAGTCGGGGGACCTTCGGAGGAAGCATTGCCCATGCAGATCCGGCCGCCGAATTAACCACGATCTGTGTCGCACTGGATGGACGTTTCCGCTGTCAGAGTGTGCGCGGGGAGCGCTGGGTCCCGGCGAAGGATTTCTTCCTGGGTATGTTCACCTCGGTTCTTGAGCCCGATGAGATGCTGGTCGAGATCGCAATTCCACCGATGGCGCCGCGCACGGGCTGGGCGTTGGAAGAGGAGGCGCGACGCGTACACGATTTCGCGCTGGTAGGGGTGGGCGCAGTGGTGACACTGGACGAACAGGGCTGTTGTGAACGTGCTCGGCTGGTGTTCCTCAGCGTCGGTGATGGACCGGTGGAGGCGGTGAAGGCCGCAGAGATGCTTATTGGGAAGGAAGGTACCCCCGAAATAATCCGCGCGGCAGCCGAAGCGGTGACTGAAGAACTAGATCCGAGCGCGGACATCCACGCTTCCGTGAAATATCGATTGCATTTAGCCAGGGTCTTGGCGAGACGAGCGCTCGAGAAAGCGTTCGCGCGCGCCGCCATCCCCGGAACCCAAGCAGCGTGAGAGAGGAAATGTCATGATCAAAGCAATGGACATTACAGTCACCGTCAATGGGGAGGTCTTTCAGAAGACGATCGAACCCCGTCTGCTCCTCAGCGATTTCATCCGCCATGAGCTCAATCTCTCCGGGACGCATGTAGGCTGCGAACACGGTGTGTGCGGGGCTTGCACGATCTTGTTCGATGGAATGCCCACTCGCTCTTGCCTGATGTTCGCCGTACAGGCTGATGGGCATGAAATTCGCACCGTTGAAGACCTCGGCACCATGGAGGATTTGCACCCACTCCAAGAGGCGTTCCAGGAAACCCATGCTCTGCAATGCGGCTTCTGCACATCTGGCTTTCTGATGAGCATCCTGCCCATTCTCGAGGAATCGACGGACCTGAGCGAAGAGGATCTCAAGCGGGCGATGGAGGGAAACCTCTGCCGCTGCACGGGATACCAGAACATCAGAGATGCGGTCCAACTGGCCGCCGAAAAGATGTCCTCGGGGGGTGAATCATGATGGCCAAATTGATAGGGAAGCGTATCACGCGCAATGAAGACCCTCGTTTGCTTACCGGCCAGGCGTTGTTCGTCGATGATGTTGAACTTCCGGGCATGCTTCACGCAGCTTTTCTGCGCAGCGAATACGCCCATGCCATATTGAAGGGCGTCGATGTTTCAGCCGCGTTGGAGCGGCCAGGGGTGGTTGCGGCTTTCACGGCAGAAGATATGGGCGACGACTGGTCTCCGGGCCCTCCGCTGGTGATCCCGCCGCCGACCATCGAGGATGTGGAATTCTACACTCGCACGCAGGTCCCGCTGGTGAAGGATAAGGTTCGTCACGCCGGTGAGCCCCTCGCCATCGTCATTGCAGAGAACCGCTATATCGCCGAAGACGCGTTAGACGACATAGTCGTCGACCTCGAACCCCTGGATGTGGTGACGAATATCGAGCGCGCGCTGGATCCAGACTCGCCGTTGGTTCATGATGATCTCGAATCCAATCTCGCCGCGCATCTCGTCCAGGAGAAGGGAGACTACGCGGCCATACGTGAGGGCGCCGACAAGGTGATTAAGCGGCGCATTGTCATTGAGCGCGGCATCGCCGGCGCAATAGAGAACCGCGGCATCGTCGCCTCCTGGGACAATAAGCAGCAGCAATTGACGGTCTGGGATACGACGCAATCGCCCATTCCCATCCGCAACGGTTTGGCGAGCATGTTCGGATTATCCGAATATCAGGTCCGTGTGATCGCGCCCTTCGTCGGCGGCGCCTTCGGACCCAAGATCATGATGTTTTACCCGGAGGAGGTGCTGCTCACCTGGTCCACGCTCAAGATGGGTAAACCGATCAAATGGATCGAGGACCGTCGCGAGAACTTCTACGCCACAACTCAGGAGCGCGGCCAGGTACACAATGTTGAATTAGCGCTCACGAGCGATGGACGTATCCTGGGGTTACGCGACGATTTTCTGCATGACACAGGCGCCTATGATCCTTACGGGCTGACCATCCCGCTGAATACTCAGTGCCATGCGTTGGGACCCTACGATATACCCAACTTCAGCTCCGATTTGAAGGTTGTTTTCACCAATAAGACCCTCACCACGCCGGTCCGCGGGGCCGGGCGACCACAGGGCGTCTATGTGATCGAACGGATGCTCGATATCGCCGCCAGGGAGTTGGGCATCGACCGGACGGAGATCCGTAAGCGGAACTACCTTCCCAAGGATGTATTCCCCTATGACAACATTATCATCGACCAGGCTTTTGAGTCCTTCGTTATCGATAGTGGGGACTATCTACCGGCGATGGAGAAAGCACTCAAGCTGATTGATTACGAAAAGTTCACCAAGGAGGAGCAGCCCAAGCTGCGGGAGGGTGGTCGACGGCTGGGCATCGGCGTCGTCTCGTTCATCGAGACGACGGGCGTTGGCCCTTACGAGGGCGCCCGGGTGACGATCGAGTCGAGCGGGAAGGTTAATACGGCGACGGGTGTCGGCACCCAGGGGCAAGGTCACTTCACATCCTTTGCGCAGATCGTCGCCGAGCGATTGGGGGTGGATGTTCGCGACGTGCATATCGTGACTGGAGACACTGCACAGTTTCACTGGGGGACGGGCACATTTGCCAGTCGCGGGGCAGTTGTCGCTGCGAATGCGGTGAATGCTGCCGCTTTGATCGTGCGCGGGAAGGTCCTGAAACTTGCCGGTGATCTGCTGGAAACGCCCGAAGAGGAGTTGGAGCTCGAGGATGGAGTCGTCCGTGTGGTGGATGACCCTACTCGATTTATTAGTTTGGGTGATCTGGCCCAACGTTCCAATCCGCTGCGCGGCGCCGTTGAACCCGGCACCGAGCCAGGACTCGAAGCGACGGCCTACTTCGGTCCGAAATATGGAGCCACGGCCTTCGGCACGCACGCCATGATTGTTGAAGTCGATCCAGAGACGATGATGGTGGAGATCAAACGCTACATCGTCGTCGAAGACTGCGGCACCGTACTCAACCCGCTCATCGTTGAAGGACAGCTACATGGCGGTGTTGCACTCGGCATTGGTAATTCCTTCTACGAGAAACTAGTTTTTGACGACAATGGACAACTCCTAAACGCCTCTTTTGCGGATTACTTGATCCCCACTGCGGCGGAAATTCCCACAATCGAAATAGCTCATCAAGTCACACCTTCACCGCTTAATCCGTTGGGCAGCAAAGGCGTCGGTGAGGCTGGCGCCATCCCGGTTCCAGCGCTCTTCGCTCAGGCGGTGGAGAACGCGCTAGATGTGGATGGACTGGAGATTCTCGAATCGCCGCTCAGTCCGTTAAGGCTGTTCGAGTTATTCCACGGAGAGGAGAAAGACGCATGAGGATCGAAGGCGAGCACGTTTTTAACGGCTCTAGAGAGGACGTTTGGGTGATGGTGCGCGACCCTGAAGTTCTGGCAACGTTGGTTCCAGGCACTACGAAATTGAATCAGCTCTCGGAGTCCGAATACGAGGGTGAGATCAACCTGCGTATAGGACCAATCTCTGGTAGCTTCTCCGGGAAGATCTTCGTCGAAGATGAGATACCCCCCGAGAGCTGCACATTGAAAGCCGAAGGCGATGGGAGGGCGGGCTTCTTTAAGGGCAGCGGCACGGTTCACCTGAGCGAGCAAGATGATGGGACGCTGATGAAATACGAAGGGGATATTCAAATTGGCGGGAAATTAGCCAGCATTGGCCAGCGTCTCATCGACGTGACGAGTAAGACCATGATTAACCAGGGGATGAAGGGTCTGGACGCAGCTTTAGAAGCGTCCAAAGCAGAAGTAGCGGACGAATAGATGGGGAGTCGCACCGAGTCTTGCTGCCTGGTAGGCGCGACTTCCAACTGGGGTAAAACGCCGAGTAGTGTGTAGGTAATGGGGCGTTCTATCCCCCGAGCCAGACCCTCCTTGCCTGAATCCCTCGCACTCGCGCAGCGTTCTTAAAGGAAGCATGCCTGAAGGGGGCGATAAGGGATGATTGACCTAATCGGCATCTGTTCTTGTCAACACCAATAAGCCTCGCCATCCTGTAATCACCGCCTCAAATTGCATAGCTACTCCGACAATCGAACTCACATCTTGCAGTTAATTGTCAAATAGACTATAATTTAGACCATAAATATCCAAATATACATGGGCGGACTTGTTATTTTAATCAATCCGTCGTCTCGTATGTTGAGAGCGTGTTCTTTAGGCCCGAAAGATAAATGAAATAGCAATCTAGCTGGTGGTTGGTCTTCAGACTGGTCTTTACAAACTTATCTGGCAAAGACAACACTATGCATAATAAGAAATGGAGTTGGACATGACACTATCTGCTTTATGGTTGTTCATCTTGGCGGGGTTGGCTGCGTTGGGGGCGTGCTCATCGACTTCAGCACCATGCGCGGTGAGAATAAGATCGACATTTTAAAGGGAGGTTCCTTATGTCAAGGTTTTTGATTGAAGTTCCACATGAGAATAAGAAAGAAGCGTGTGAGAGAGCCGTCCAAGTTTTTCTGGAATCGGGCTCACACTTCGTGACCAATGCAGACTGGGGTTGCCACGACGATGAGCACAAAGCATGGTTTGTCGTGGATATGGACAATAAAGAGGAAGCAAGAACTATCCTACCTCCGCATTACCGTCATGACGCGAAAATTATTGCCCTGGAGAAGTTCACGATAGATGATCTCGAGCGAACTATGGAGCAGCACAACGATTAGCCCTCTCGCCAGCTCAACACAAGATTATCTAAGACGACCTGGTTGAGAATGACGGTTTCGGCTCTGGATTGCGCTTCAATGGAAAAGAGTCCGAGATTAAGACGGTTCACCCTACTAGGATTTGAAAATAGGGTTTAGCCGATAGTCCAATGTTTTAACCAGGGGGTGCACTATAACCCTTGCGTTAAGACAGCTTCACGTTGCTTGACAGGTGCACAGCCATCGATTATCGTTAGCTCCGTCTTAATAATTAGCCAGCAGTCGTGGCCGCTGTTACGTTTGAGCTCCGCTCTATTCCCCTGACATCCGCTTGACTTCTGAAACAAGGAATTAATCTATATGAACTTCAATCAGTTTAATCTTGATTCCCGTTTAAATGACGGGATTAAACGTGAGGGTTATCACACACCAACGCCGATCCAGTTAGCGGCTATTCCCCTCGCACTTGCCGGGCACGACCTGATAGGCACTGCCCAAACGGGCACGGGCAAGACGGCGGCCTTTGTTCTGCCTATTCTACACAAGCTGCTCACAGGTCCACGCAATCGAACGCGGGCTTTAATCATTACGCCAACCCGCGAGTTGGCTGAACAAATTCACCAGGCCATAGGCAGCCTGAGAGGCGGGACAAACATACGCAGCATTGCTATTTACGGTGGTGTTGGGGCCGGGGCTCAAATTGAGGCGCTGCACCGCGGCGTGGAAATTGTCGTGGCCTGCCCGGGGCGGCTACTGGATCATATCCAAAATAAACATGCCAAACTGGGGCAGTTGGAAGTGTTGGTGTTGGATGAGGCCGACCGGATGCTTGATATGGGTTTCTTGCCTGATATTAAACGCATCCTCCAACACGTTCCCGTGAGGCGGCAAACCATGCTATTTTCAGCCACTTTCCCCAAAGAGATTGAGCGTCTTGCAGCCCAGACTCTGCACAAACCTGAGCGGGTCGCCATAGGGCTTGCCCGGCCAGTTCACACAGTAGCCCATACGCTTTACCCGGTGCCGCATCACCTGAAAAGGGGGCTTGTGATCAAATTACTCCAACAGACGGATACCAATTCGGTGTTGATCTTCACCCGCACGAAACACCGCGCCCAGCGGTTGGCAAAACAAATCGCGGGCTCCGGCTTCAAGGTGACCAGTTTACACAGTAACCGCACCCAGGGTCAGCGCCGCGCGGCCCTTAAGGGATTCAAACAAGGCAGGTACCAGGTTATGGTGGCGACGGACATAGCGGCGCGCGGTCTGGATATTGATCGTATCTCACATGTGATCAATTACGATATGCCCGACACTGCCGATGCTTACATTCACCGGATCGGGCGCACGGGGAGGGCCAAGCGCACGGGAGAAGCCTTCACCTTGATCACCGCGGACGATCAGGCATTGGTACAAAAAATTGAGAAGATCATGAAGCAAAAACTGCCGCGGCAAACGCTGCCAGACTTTAATTACGATGTACCTAAACCGGATTACCCGCAGACTGCTCGGAAACCAAAGCCGCGCAACAAGCGAACATCTCCTTCTCGGTCACACTATCGCGCCCGCCAGATCTAACCGATTGCCCCGACCTTATAACCATCCGGACGATTATATTCGGCTGATTTTGCTTGTTAAACCAAGCGGAGGGGACGGCAGAGAGATCAAAGAGGTTAACCGATTTTGGGGGTGGCAGATCGAAGAGAGTAATATTAAGAGTAGCCGATTATGAAAA
>DAOWMX010000244.1 GCA_030642885.1 Anaerolineales bacterium
AATCAGAATGTATACGCTGATCACAAAGACCCAGGCCGGAAAGACCAGGACCACCCACGGGGTAAAGCCAATGCTGATCAAGAGCACTGCCGCCAGGGCATAGGTGACCAATGCCAGCCAACGCGGCATCACTTGTGTACGAACCCAGATGGTGCCCAGGACGAACATGAACATGCCTGCCATGCGGACAGCATACACACTACTGATTCTGTTGATTACTATACCACTGCCGATCAGCATGCCAGGTTCCAAGGCGTAGAGGCTCAGGATACCACCGGCAATGGCTGCCGCCCGCGGTGTTCTGAGCGCTCGGTTGGACAGGTGTGCTTTTGATTCTGTCACGCTACAATCCTCTTTTCTTAGGACTGGCGTTCCTGGCAGGAACGCCAGTCATGCAAAACGCAGTCACAAGTAACGAGACCTCCGATGCTCTGCGTCCACCACGCGGAACAATGCGGAGCGGTTGGAACCTTGTTCCAACGCTGGAGCATTGGAACAAGGCGGCCTGATCAGTAACCTTTAATTGTATTTCATGAGAGTCGCACATCCCCAACCCAACGAGCGCATACCGTCCCTAACCAAAGCGCCCGGTAATATAATCCTCTGTTCGCTGTTCCTTAGGCCGCGTGAATATCTCCTCTGTGCGATCGTACTCGATCATCTTCCCCGCTCTATCTTCATCGAGCAGCATCATAACTGTAAAATCAGAAACTCGTGCTGCCTGTTGCATGTTGTGGGTTACGATAATAATGGTGTATTTTTTCGAGAGTTCGCGCATGAGTTCCTCAATGCGCAGGGTGGCGATGGGGTCGAGCGCAGAACATGGCTCATCCATCAGGATGACATCGGGCCGGACAGCAATCGTGCGGGCGATGCACAAACGCTGCTGCTGACCACCGGAGAGAGACAAACCGGACTGGTCCAGTTTACCGCTGACCTCATCCCATAATGCTGCATCCTTTAATGCTCCCTCAACCAGCTCATCCATATCTCCCTGAAAACCATTGATGCGCGCCCCCCAGGCCACATTCTCATAAATGCTCTTTGGAAAAGGGTTGGGCTTTTGAAAGACCATCCCGATCCGTCTACGCACTTCGACTGGATCAATATCATCACAATAAATATTTTCTTCGCGAAAGATAACTTCCCCTTCCGTTCGCGCCGTAGGAACCAACTCGTTCATGCGGTTGAAGGCCCGCAAAAGCGTGCTTTTGCCGCAACCAGAGGGGCCAATGATCGCTGTGATTTTATGTTGCTTGAGACGAAGATTCGTTTCACGAATGGCCCGGAAATCACCATAATAAACATTAAGACCCTTCGTCTCTAATGCGTACTTGTCCTCTATTTCGATATCCATTGTCTTTTCAATCGACGGATTATTAAACATTACCAACTTATCCCTCACCGGCGTTTCTAGAAACGAGAGAGCCTTTTGTGGGTTCTCAACCAAACTGTCTGCCATTAATTTCCTCCCAAACTTCAAACTAGAGTTGCTGTCGATATCTGTTTCGTAACAGGACTGCAGCAGCGTTCAGGGTTAACAGAATGATTAAAAGTGTGATGATCGCCGCAGCAGCAATATTGCGAAATTCCGCCTGAGGTCGAGCCGTCCACTGCCAAATTTGAATAGGCAACGTCGTGAATTTTGAGAACGGACCATCCGGGTCAAACGTGATGAATGTCGACGCTCCGATGACTACAAGCGGAGCGGTCTCACCGAGCGCTCGGGAAATAGAGAGGATCGTTCCCGTGAGAATCCCCGGAAGAGCGCTCGGAAGGACGTGTGACCAGACTGTCTCCCATTTTGTAGCGCCCAATCCATAACTCGCCTGTCGAAGCGAGTTG
Organism: Anaerolineales bacterium; assembly: GCA_030642885.1. GTDB lineage: Bacteria > Chloroflexota > Anaerolineae > Anaerolineales > E44-bin32 > E44-bin32. The sequence goes on from DAOWMX010000244.1 coordinate 1,846, forward strand.
GGTACGGCTTTGATCGCCTCCTGTGCGTTTATGATGATCAGAGGGAGAACAAGGAGGCCAAGCGTTAAGCCCGCCGAGAGAATCGTCCGCCCATTGGCTGTTGTGAGATCATCGACATATCCGAATATTGCACCGCTAGTGATGGGTTCAAGCGCGCGCACAAAGATGGCCAATCCAAGCATTCCATAAATAATCGATGGTACTCCCGCAAGGTTGTTGATGTTCGTTTGGATCACACGGTTGATCCATGAATCGCCTGCGTATTCTTCAAGGTAGATCGCCGCCCCAACACCAACGGGAAATGCGAACAGGATCGTGATCGCGATCACCCACAACGACCCCAGGATGGCCGTCCGCACCCCTGCTCGAAGTGGATTGGATGATTGCGGGTTTTGAATAAAACTGGCGTCTAGCCAGGATGTAAATTCCAAGAATGAATCTGGATATTTCTCCGCACGAAGGTTTTCAATCTCGTCTTTTTTCAAAATCGATTCGAAAAATGTCCACGTTTTTACGACCTCCATCTTCACAACCCTCTCGTAGACAAGCTTCAGCATCTCCTCCTGGGTTCGCTCGTTGTATGGCATCTCACTTTCATACCGGCGGTATAGCCCCTTGGAAACGTTTGTCTTAAAAATATCGGCGAGTTGATCTCTGGAAAGCTCTTCGAGGGGAACCCCATTAAGCGCCAACGAATCGGGAGAAATTCCATATTCGAATGCGGCATAGCCAATATTGCTGTTGATGACGTTAATCAACAGAGCGCTCAACGCGACAATTCCCACGATGATCGACACCTGAAACACAACGCGCCATAGCGCTCCAATGCGATGGCGCTTCCCGATTTCATACGCAAATTCATCGCCATTAAGAACGAGATCCGATTCGTTTTCGATTTCAGGTGGATCCGGGTGATGTCCACTCATTCGTATTCCTCCCGAAACCGCCGCACGACCCGTTGGCTGATGATATTAAGGCCCAACGTGATGATAAAGAGCAGTAGCCCAATGGCGAAAATGCTTTTGTAGTCGATCGAGTCGTAGCTCAAATCACCACCGCTGATGCGTACGATGTGTCCCGTCATCGTCTCCGCCGCCTTGAATGGATTAAGTGTGAATGCTGAACCCGCTCCAGCAGCAATCGCCACAATCATCGTTTCTCCTATGGCGCGCGAGATGGCGACGATACACGCGGCCGCAATTCCTGAGAAAGCAGCGGGCACGACTACCTTTACTGCTGTTTCCAGCTTCGTCGCCCCCAAACCATAGGCGGCCTCGCGCAGCGAGCGAGGTACGGCAGTCAGAGCATCTTCCGTCATCGAACTTACCAACGGGAGAATGAGAATGCCGATCACGATTCCGGCCGCGCCCGTGTTGTAGATCTCGACCACGTCTCTGCCAAAGATTGTTCGCAAAAGAGGGGTCATAAACGTGAGCGCAAAGTACCCGTAGACAACGGTAGGAATGCCCGCCAGGACCTCAAGGATGGGTTTTAATACTGATCGAGCGCGTTCCGAAGCATATTCACTGAGATAAATTGCCACACTCAGCCCGAGGGGAAGGGCGACGAGCATCGCCGACAAGGATGTCATTATCGTTGCAGTGACAAGCGGAATAATTCCAAAATCGCCAATCTGAGGGTTCCATTCCGTGTGTGTCAGGAACTCAAGAAGTGAAACCCGGTCTGCGGTGAAGATTTCGACACCTGCATCATGAGGAACCATTTCCGAGCCCTGCAAACCACGGTCAACCATGAAGGTCAAACCGTCCATTCCTACAACCTTCATGACCTCATCGCCAAGCCTGACGATTTGTCCCACCTCAAGAGCTGCCCCTTGCTTTGTCGCTTCAAAGATCAACGATATGTCATCAATCGCAACCACGAGTTCTTTGTTTGAATTTTCCCAGAGTTGCGTTGTAAAGAATGAGAGCGACTCTTTTACTAAAACGGAGACGATCCCGATCGTGGTCAGGATCGAGAGTGCACCGCAAACGAAGAGGAAACGGGTGATGACGATTTCTTTAATCCGCGGTTGCTTATG
>DAOWMX010000042.1 GCA_030642885.1 Anaerolineales bacterium
CTGAAAGTACGGGAGGCGTTGGATGGGCTCAAAGGCATCGAAGAAGCCTATGCCAGCTCTGCATGGAAAAAGCTCATGCTCTCTTATAAGGAAAAGTCTATAAAACCAGCCGAGATCGAAGAAGCCCTGACGAAAGCGGGATATCCACCCGGAGAAGGTGAGACTCCCATCATCGTTGAAGCTTCCTCGATTAAACGTGACCCACAATGGGCAAAACTTGACAGTAGGGTCACGGAGACGAATCAGATTGACCTTAAAATGTCAGGCCAGTCCCGCGGTTAGTAGATCGGTATAAGGAGAACCTTAAATGGCGAAAAAACTCAGAACCCCAGAAGAAGCCAGCTTCGATCCTGCGAGCATCGATCTCCTCCAGTTGGCCTGTGATAACGAGATTGAAACAGCCTTCTCTCGCGCAGATTCCATGGCTGCTTGCCCGATTGGCGCCGATGGGATGTGCTGCAAGGTCTGCTCCATGGGGCCTTGCAGGTTGGTGAAGAAAGGTCAGACGGGTATATGTGGAGCGACGCTTGAAACGGTCGCAGCGCGCAACTTTGCCCGCATGGTGGCTGCCGGATCGGCTGCTCACTCTGATCACGGCCGCGGTATGGCCTACACTCTCCTGGAGGCAGCCGAAGGTCACGCCCCGGATTACCAGGTGCGCGATCTCGCCAAACTGGAAGAGATAGCAGTTTATCTAGATGTCAAAGTAGATGAGAAGCCTGTCAATGAACTGGCAAGAGACGTAGCACTCGCTGCACTACATGAGTTCGGAAAAGCGGAGGGCGAGTTCAAATTTCTGAGACGAGCCCCTGCCAAACGCCAGGAGATCTGGAAAAAACTGGACATAATACCCCGCAATATCGATCGCGAAATCGTTGAGATGATGCATCGCACCCATGTCGGGAATGACCAGGATGCCGAGCATATCCTCGACCACGCGCTGCGTTGTTCCATAGGAGATGGATGGGGCGGTTCCATGATAGGCACTGACATCTCGGATATTCTCTTCGGCACTCCTGCCCCTGTGCTCTCCAGAGCCAACCTGGGCATACTCCAAGAGGACGAAGTCAATATCGTCATCCATGGGCACGAACCTTCACTCTCTGAGATGGTCATCGCCGCCGCACAAGATCCAGAGTTGATCGAGTATGCCACAAGCAAGGGCGCCAAGGGCATCACCATGGGCGGCATCTGCTGCACAGCGAATGAAGCCCTCATGCGCCAGGGCGTACCGCTGGCGGGCAACTTCCTGCAGCAGGAGTTGGCGATCCTGACCGGCGCGGTTGATGCCATGGTGGTGGATATCCAGTGCATCATGCAGGGCATCGTGAAAGTGGCAGAAAATTACCAGACGGTGATCATCACCACTTCACCGAAAGTCAAGATCACCGGCGCCACCCACATGGAATTCGACGAACGGCGGGCTATGGAGATCGCCAAGGATATCGTACGTTTGGCGTGTGATCGCTTCCCAGAGCGGGGAGAGACTCACATTCCAGATGTATCCACTGAAGTAATCCCGGGATTCTCCCACGAGTATATTAACTACGCTCTGGGCGGAACCTACCGCAGTTCCCTCCGGCCCCTGAACGACGCCATCATGTCCGGCCGCATTCGCGGCGTGGTTGCCAACATCGGCTGCAACAACGCTCGTGTGCGCCACGATGATGCCTTCTACCGCGTTGTCACCGAATTCCTGAAGAATGATGTGCTGGTTGTCGAAACCGGCTGCGGTGCCATCGCCAGCGCCAAGCAAGGGTACATGACTCCCGAAGCCGCGCTCGAACACGCCGGTCCGGGCTTGCGTGAGGTTTGCGAGACTGTCGGTATGCCCCCCGTGCTCCACATGGGTTCTTGCGTGGATAACTCCCGCATTTTAACCGTGTTGGCCCAGATGGCGACCGAAGGCGGGCTTGGCGACGACATCAGCGACATCCCCGCTGTGGGCATGGCCCCTGAATGGATGAGCGAGAAAGCCATTTCCATCGCCACCTACTGCGTCGCCTCCGGCGCCTACGTCATCATGGGCCACTCCAGCCCTGTGTCTGGGGTAGAAGAAGTGACCCGACTCATCACCGATGGCTGGGAAGAAAAAGTCGGCGGAAGGATGGAATTCACCAACGACCCCGACGAGATCGTAAGCCGGTCGCTAGCCCATATCGACAAGAAACGTGCTGCCCTCGGATTACCAGAATATGATCCGAACAAATGGGGCAAAAGCGGTGACTGGAGAATCCAGGAATTCATCGAGCTGCCATTTGCTGAGAAAATCGAAGCCGCCTACGGTTCGGCGAAGTAGGGAGGAGACCAAACATGTCACGTTATATCGCTACTCGCGCTATCCGCGGAGCCAACGCTATCGTAGCCGAAGCCGAGGCCCTGCTGCAGAAGGCGATCGCCGACAAGGGTGCCGATCACCCTGTGGCTTTCCCCAATACTGCATATTACTTACCTGTCATGTACGGCATGTTGGCCGCCGAGGTAACCACCCTCGGTCAGATGGAACCGATCTTAGAGCATGCCAAAAGCCTGCTCCATCCCCTGCCTGACGAGAAGTTCTGGGTTCCCTACCTGGGCGAAACACTGGACAGCGGTATGTCGACCATACTAGCAGCTGAAGCCATCGAGGCGATCCGCTTCATCTACGGCGAGCAGCCCGAACCATACCCGGGAATAGAACTTACCGGTGTTACCGACTATTCCAATTTTGGTGGGAACGGTTCAGGTCCGCCAACAGATGGGCATCTTAACGGACCCATCGACGACATCCAGCTGCGTTCGTGGGGCATCCAATTGGTGGATGGCCGCATGCCGGGCTTCGCCGCCATCATCGGCGCCGCCCACTCCAATGAGGCCGCCGTCGCCATCGTGCGCGAACTCCAGAGCCGCAGCATCCTCACTTTCCTTACCGGTAATGTCAACGGCCGCTCGATCATTGACCAATTAGTCGAGGAAGGGGTGGAGATGGGTTTCGACACCTACATCATCCCCTTCGGACGCGACACGCTTTCGGCTATCTACCCCGTTGGCTTTGCCACCCGAGCGGCGCTTACCTTCGGCGGCATGAAGGGCGGCCAGTGGCGGGATATCCTGCTCTACAACAAGTTCCGTGTCTTCGCGTTTGCCCTCGCTCTAGGCGAGGTGGACGACCTCAAGTATGCCGCCGCCGCTGGGGTGCTCTCCTACGGCTTCCCCGTGATCGCCGATACCGTTATCCCTGAGATCCTGCCCACCGGCGTCACCCAGTATGAACACGTCATCTCCATGCCCTGGAACGAGATCGAGGGCGCCACAGAGGAGGAAAAGGCAGCCAAGCTGGTGCAGAAGTGCATCGAGGTGCGCGGCCTCAAGATCAAGGTTAGTGAAGTTCCGGTTCCGGTCCCTTACGGGTCAGCCTTCGAAGGCGAAGTCGTACGCAAAAACGACATGCGCATCGAGTCCGGCGGGAAACACAGCCGCGCTTTCGAGTACCTCTTCATGGATAAGATGGAGGAGGTCGAAGATGGAAAAATCGAACTGATCGGACCCACCTTCGAAGACGTCGAAGATAAAGGTTCTATGGACCTCGGCATCATCGTCAAGGTGGCCGGGCGCAAGATGGAGAAGGATTTCGAGCCTGTGCTCGAACGTCAAATCCACTACTTCATTAACGGCGCTTCTGGCATTCAGCACATCGGCCAGCGAGACATCGCCTGGATCCGTATCAGCACAGCCGCAGCCGATAAGGGCTTCAATCTGAATCACTTTGGCGATATCCTCTATGCCCGATTCCACGAGGATTTCGGCAGCATCGTCGATAAGGTCGAAATCACGCTTATTACCGAGCCGGATCTTCACGCGGAGTGGCTTCAGAAGGCTCGCGATGCGTATGAAGAACGCAACGTTCGCCTGGGCTCAATGACGGATGAGAGCGTGGATGACTTCTACTCCTGCACGCTTTGCCAGTCTTTCGCTCCCGACCACGTTTGTATCGTCAGCCCGGAGCGGCTCGGACTTTGCGGAGCCTATAACTGGCTGGACTGCAAGGCCTCTTTCCAGATCAACCCCACTGGACCAAACCAGCCGATCAGAAAAGCTACACAGATTGACGAGGTCAAGGGCTACTTCGAGGGCGTGAACGAGTTCGCTGTTCAAGCCAGCCACGGCGTGGTTAGCGAAGTCGCCATGTACTCCATTATGGAGAACCCAATGACAGCCTGCGGCTGCTTCGAGTGCATCGCCATGTTGGTCCCTGAGGCCAACGGCGTCATGATCGTCAGCCGCGAGGATACAAGCATGACCCCGACAGGTATGACCTTCTCAACGCTGGCCGGCATGGCTGGCGGCGGTCTGCAGACACCGGGGGTAATGGGTCACGGCAAGTTCTATATCCTCAGCCCGAAGTTCATGTCCGCAGATGGCGGTTTCAAACGGGTCGTGTGGATGTCTTCAATCCTGAAAGAGCAGATGGCCGAACAGCTCAAGGTCGTTGCTGAGCGTGAAGGAGACCCCGACCTGATTAATAAGATCGCCGATGAGACCATCTGCACCGATGTTGAAGGTCTCTTAACCCACATGACAGAAAAGAGTCACCCAACGCTTGAAATGGATTCTATGTTTTAGGATAACAAAACCGTGGGACAACCCCCGGACCTCACGCGGCTGCAGCGCCGACAACTTAACTAGAAGCGTTGCAGCCGATGTTGTCCAGAGACCTAATCCCATGTATCTGGAGGAAAGAAGCCTATGACCGTTGAAATCCCCAAGGAAAAATGGAGCGGACAGGTACGTGAGGTCACGATTGGTGCAACTGCAGAGGATGGCGGTACGCGTACGCAAACGCTGACCATCGGCGGTGAGACCACATTGCCGTTCTTACACTTTGAAGGAAGTATCCCTCATCGCCCCGCACTGGCGATCGAGATTCGCGATCGCAAACCGGACGACTGGTCCCCAATACTGTTGGAAACATGGGGCGAAGCCATGGAAAGCCCCGCCGCTTGGGCGAAAGCCGCCGAAGAAGCGGGTGCGGACTTGATATACCTCGTACTCAGCCTCACGACTGCTGATGGCGAAGAGAACACGCCGGAAAATGCCCGGCGGGTCGTTCGCGAAGTCCTCGACGCCACGGGGCTGCCGCTTGCCGTCGCCGGACCCGGCCAGGCCGATGTTGACAACGAGCTTATTGTTCCGGTTGCGGAAGAGGCTGAGGGGGAACGCATCCTCCTGGGAATTTGTGAGGAGGGTAATTACCGCACGATTGTCGCCGCCGCGCTGGCCAATAACCATTTAGTGCAATCTAAAACCCCCATGGATGTCAACCTCTCCAAGCAGTTGGTGATCCTGATCAGCGACATGGGAATACCGCTCGAACGCATCGTGATGGACCCGACGACAGGCGCGCTTGGATACGGCATTGAGTATGGCTATTCCGTAATGGAGCGGCTTCGACTCGCTGCCTTACAAGGCGACAGCATGACCCAGCAGCCGATGCTCGTCGACCCCGGAGCGGAGGCCTGGAAAGTCAAGGAATCCAAAGTGGGGGAGGGCGTTCCCGAGAGCTGGGGAGATTGGCAGAACCGTGCGCTGGAATGGGAAGCCCTAACCGCTTCATCCTTAGTTCAGTCAGGCGCTGACCTTCTCGTACTCAGACATCCAGATACCCTTAAGCGGGTAAAAGCCATGATCGACGCGCTGCTGGCAACAACAGCGTAGTTCGGCGGAGGGCAAATATGGCACTTTCAGGTCTAGAGATCTATAAACTCCTTCCACAGACCAACTGCAAGGACTGTGATTTCCCCACATGCCTGGCGTTCGCGATGAAGTTGGCCGCCAAACAGGTGGAACTCAAGGACTGCCCGCACATAAGCGATGAGGCAGCCGAGAAACTCGCATCTGCTTCTGCGCCACCTATCCGCCTTATCAAACTTGGTGGTGTGGATGGAAAAGTTGAAGTTGGCAACGAGACAGTTCTATACCGTCATGAGAAGACCTTCTTTCATAGACCAGGCCTCTTCCTGCGCGTCCGCGACGACGAAGATCTCGAGGCGCTGAAGGCTAAGGTCGCCGAGGCGGATGCTTTTTCCGTTGATTATGTTGGCATCGACCTTTATCTTGACGGTTTCGCCGTTGAGGCTGCATCTGGAAACGCAGACAGCTTCAAGAAGACGGTTGCCGCCGTCATCGCCGGCTCCAAGAAACCGTTGATCCTGATCGCACCCGAACCCGACCTTGCGAAAGCAGGGCTGGAGGCGGCAGAAGGTTTACGACCGCTCTTGTACGCCGCCAACGCGGAGAATTGGGAAGCAATGGCGGACATCGCCAAGAACGCCGATGTGCCGCTAGTCGTGCACGCCGAGAACCTTGACGATATGGCCGACTTGACTAAAAAGCTCCAGGACAGGGGTCTTGAAGATCTCGTTCTGGATCCGGCAGCGGGAGGCTACCTGCAGTCCTTGCATACGTTTACGACGCTGCGGCGGTTGGCAGTGAAAAGCAATTTCCGCCCTCTCGGGTTCCCGATCATCAGTTTCCCCGGAGCGCAAGATGGCGCTGACGAATCACTTCTCACCGCACAGCATATCGCTAAATACGGTGGTTTTATCGTCATCGAGAAGTTTGAACCGGCCGTTTTGTATCCATTACTCGTGCTGCGCCAGAACATCTATACCGACCCGCAGAAGCCGATCCAGGTGCAACCGGGCATCTACGAAATCAACAACCCGACGGATGAATCTCCGTTGATGGTCACGACAAATTTCTCAATCACTTACTTCGCTATCGCCAACGAGATAGAAGGGACCGGTCGACCCGGATGGCTTTTAGTGGCGGACGCCGAGGGAATGAGCGTTCTTACTGCCTGGGCTGCAGGTAAATTTGATGCTGAACGCATCGCCAAAGACGCCAAAGCCTTTGGTGCGGAGGATAAGGTCAGCCATAAGAAAATCATTCTCCCGGGTCATGTTTCCGTGCTCTCCGGAGAATTGGAGGAGGAACTTCCCGGCTGGGAGATCATGGTCGGCCCGAGGGAAGCCGTTGATATCGGCTCCTACTTAAAAGCCATGTGGCAAGCTTGACCATGAGGAGCGGCCACCGCTCGGCTTAATAAACTCGACTCCCCGATCGGAAGATTTATTATCTCTTCCGGTCAAGGAGTCAATATCGCCGAGGCTGCCCGCTTCTGTGACGCCACGACGGACGCGGAAAATTGTTAAGGTCTTATGCTTTCACGAATAACACGGCTGTGATTCCCCATGGCTACACATAAAGTTAGACTCCTGCCAGAGGAGAAGTCCGTTGAGGTCCCCACTGGCACCCTGATCACAGAAGCTGCCACCTCTGCTGGCTTGGAAATCACCCAACCCTGCGGGGGACAGGGACGCTGCGGTCGTTGCGCGGTGAAAATCGAAGAGGGCGTCGTACGGAAACGCTCCACGATCCGCTTAAATACTGACGATCTAGATTCGGGTTGGGCTCTTGCCTGTCAAACGCTGATCGAAGGCGACGTGGTGATCTCAATCCCGGAGCAAGAGCGCATCGAACGCCGCCTGGTCACCGAGCAGACTGCCCGAGCCATCGAGCTGCCTTTCGAGTACATCCCTGCAGAAATTCAGAGCATCCAGACCCACCAGCTTTCCTTGACCCCCCCCACCTTGGACGACAGCCAGGACGACCTGGCACGCCTTGAAGGCGCACTCCAAGAATTGGGCTACCATCCAGTCGAAATCTCACTGCCGCTCCTTCAGCGCATCGGTCCAGTTTTGAGGGATACCGACTGGAAGCCGCATGTTCTACTGGATGCTCCTACACCAGGGATTGGTCCAGCACGGCTGATAGAGATCGGGGCATCCCCATTCCATCCATATGGGGTGGCGCTGGATATCGGCACCACAACGGTTACAGCGTATCTTGTAGACCTCATCAGCGGTAAAGTGAAGGCTTCCGCGGCCGAATATAACGGTCAGATCGCACGCGGCGAGGACGTAATTTCACGCATCATTTACGCCGGCAAGGGCAACGGGCTAAGTGAACTGGGCACACTGGTTCGCGAAACAATTCAGACCGTGCTTGAAAAGCTGCAACGTCGAACGGGCGTCCCGCCTGATGAGATATTCAAGGTCGCCGTCGCCGGAAATACGACGATGATTCACCTATTCCTCAGATTGCCGCCGGAGACCATACGGCTGACTCCCTATATACCCGCCGTTAATCACCCCCCTCGTTTCCTGGCTAGCGATCTGGATTTACCCTTCCACCCCCTGGCTTCTGTAGACTGCTTGCCCGGCGTCGCCTCCTATGTGGGCGCGGACATCAGTGCAGGTGTACTTGCATCCGGACTCTCCGAAAGCGAGGCGCTCACCCTCTTCATCGACGTCGGAACGAATGGGGAAATTGTGCTCGGCAATCGGGATTGGATGCTTACCTGCGCCTGTTCAGCTGGGCCTGCTTTCGAAGGAGCCGGGGTGGTGGATGGAATGCGCGCCACGCAGGGCGCAATCGAAGAAGTCTGGGTCCATTCAGATACCTTCGAACCAACGTATCGAGTGATCGGTGGAGAAAAACCGCGCGGCATTTGCGGATCAGGTTTGATCTCGATTCTATCTGAGTTATTCGTAACCGGGGTCATCGACCGCGCCGGCAGTGTTAAGCTGGACCTGGATACGCCGCGCGTTCGGCAAGGGGATCACGGACCCGAATACGTCGTCGCCTGGGCTGATGAAACCGACACCGGGCGCGACATCGTCCTGACTAAAGTGGACGTTGACAATCTAATGCGAGCCAAGGCAGCTATCTATGCCGGGTTCAGTGTCCTGGCGGACAGCATCGGAGTAGATCTGGCGGATGTCCAGCAGGTCCTCGTTGGCGGAGCCTTCGGGAAGTACATCAATATTGAAAATGCTATTAATATCGGACTTCTTCCCGATCTCCCCTGGGATAGTTTCCACTTTCTGGGCAACACAGCTGCTCTCGGCACGTATATGGTCTTGCTTTCCAATGAGTTGCGCGTGCAAATCCGTGAGATTGCCAATCGCATGACCTACATGGAATTATCGGCAGACAACAGCTTCTTTGACGCATTCACCGCGGCACTTTTCCTGCCGCATACAAATATCGCCCGCTTCCCGAGTGTAGCAAAAATCTGGGGCGATGAGGTAGATAATAAAAAAGAGGAGAAGTAACACTACGAGGCTGTAGAACTACTCCTTGAGTCGGCTTAAATTGGCGAAGCTCACTGCATATAGCGATCACACCTAAACGAGCGTTTCATGGCGCTGGTATTTTCAAAGGAGATGGTATTAATGCCAAAGACAATCGCACTCGCGGGTAAGGGCGGTACAGGCAAAACCACCATTGCCGCCCTGCTGATACAGGGTCTTATGCGCCGCATTCCTGGTCCGCTGCTCGCCATCGACGCAGATCCAGCCGCGAACCTACACCTCGCCCTCGGTCTTCCGATGCCGATGACCGTCGGGGAGATACGAGAGGATATGACGGTAAGTGCACAAAAAGAGCAGTTGGGCGTGGCCATCAGCCGACATGATTATCTCACTCACGAGGTTCAGATGGCGCTGGAGGAGGGCGAGCAGGTCGACCTCCTGGCGATGGGACGTCCGGAGGGTCAGGGCTGCTATTGTGCCGCCAACCACATGCTGCGGACAGTCATCGACAACATAGGCGATACGTACAAGTACATCGTGGTTGACAACGAAGCGGGTATGGAGCACATCAGCCGACGGACGACGCGTGACGTTGACCTGCTCCTTATCGTTTCCGACCCCACAATTCGGGGTATCAAAACAGCCGGTCACATAGGCAAGCTCGCTGATGAGATCGAAATCGACGTGCGCCGCAAGATGTTGATTTTAAATAGAGTTGCCGGAGACCTGCCTGGACCTTTGCAGGAAGCTGTAGATGAGTTAGATCTGGAATTGGGCGCCGTAATTCCAGCGGATGACAAGGTCAATAAGCTGGATGCGCTCGGTCGGCCGCTCATTCAACTGAATGGCGACTCACCTTCTTACCGTGAGATAGAAGCACTTACTGAGAAGATCCTTCGAGATATTTAAAGATGTGCCACGCACAGCCGAGGCACAGAGGAGAAGATCTATGTTAAAGATCGGCGAAAACATCCATATCATTGCTCCAAGTGTAAAAGTGGCGCTAAAAGAGCGCGATGGCGGCTTCTTCGTCGACCTGGCGCGCAAGCAGAAAGAAGCCGGTGCGGACGTCATCGACCTCAACATCGGGCCCCGTAAAAAAGACGGGGCCGAAGTCGTCGAGTGGCTTGTGGACTGCATGCAAGAAGCCGTAGCCGGGATGACGATTTCATTTGATACTACCAATTTGACTGCGATCGAAACCGGCTTGAAGCTGTGGGGATCTAACGCAATCGTTAACAGCACCTCTGCCGAGGAGGAACGCCTGGAGCAGGTTCCACCAGTGGCGGCAAAATACGACGCTAAATTGATTGCTCTCTGCTTGGAAAAGAGCGGCATACCGGTCGGCGCCGACGCCCGTATCGGCATCGCAATGGAGAAACTGATCCCTCGCGCCGAGGAAGTCGGCATCCCGATGGAGAATCTGCTTGTCGACCCCCTGATTCTCACCGTCTCCGGAACCCAGGAATACGTGCCGGAAGCGATCGAGACCGTGCGTATGTTGAAGATGGTCATGGACCCTGCACCGATGACAGTCGTGGGTCTGTCCAACGTCTCAAACCAGGTCCCGAACAAAATGCGCCCCCTCCTGGATCGAGTTTATCTCACCATGTTGATGGGCGCCGGTCTCGATTCGGCGATCCTCAACCCACTCGACAAGAAATTGATGGGTGTGATCCAAGGTATTGAAACCCGAGACGACAGCACACCGGTTAAAGCGCTCTACCTGAAACTATTCGACCGGGTTGCTGGTATGGAACAACTTCAGCCGGAGGATGTAGATATGTCCGATCCGCTTCAAGCGGAAATCTGGAAAACTGTGCAAGTCTTGCTCAATCAGGTCATTTACACCGATTCGTATCTTCAGTTCTAGACGTAATGAACCTCGTGAACCGCGAGGTTTTTTACGCAAAAAGTTTCGGCATGAAGCTTGCCGATCCTTAGGAGGTTCTACAAATGGCTGAAAAAGCCCCTCTCAATATTGAGGAATTGCTGGCGAAAGCCGAAAAACCATCTGCGGATGCCATGCTGATGCACCCCTTCTATAAGGGCAAGGTGGAAATTGCCTTGAAGAGCTGCGTCCGCGACTTCGATGATTTTGCCATCTGGTACACACCGGGCGTTGCCGCGCCTTGCCGCGCGATCGAAGCGGATCCAGAGCTCGTGTACGAACATACGCATAAGGGCAACACCGTTGCCGTCGTCTCTGACGGCACACGTGTTCTCGGGCTTGGTGACATCGGTCCAAAAGCCGGCCTGCCTGTAATGGAAGGAAAGGCGCTACTCTACAAATACCTAGGCGGCGTCGATGCCTGGCCGATCATGCTCGACACGAAGGACGCCGATAAGATCATCGAGACGGTGCTGTTAATCCAGCCCGGATTCGGTGGTATCAACCTGGAGGATCTCTCTCAGCCTAAATGTTTCCGAATCCTGGA
>DAOWMX010000097.1 GCA_030642885.1 Anaerolineales bacterium
CTTCTGAGTCACTACTTGTATCCTCTCATCAAGTTGCTCTGCGAGAGCTTCAGCTTCGGCCTCATGGCCGGTCAGAATACCTACTACCCCAATGTTTTCAAGTAAGCCCGAGAAATCCTCCGGGTTTGCAAGCAGGAAGATAGGAATACCAAGGACATCGAGGCTTTGCACCTGCTCCGGGCTGGTGATTGTCGCTGCAAGCACAAGATCGGGCTCCAACGCTAAAATGGCCTCAGTGTTGAGTTCTCCATAGGTGCTGCCAATGCTGGCGACCTCGAGCGCTTCAGGAGGGTAATCCGAGACTTCGTCCCGACCGACAACTTGATCTCCCGCCCCTATGGCGAAGAGAATCTCCGTGTTGGATGGCGCAATAGACACAATTCGCTGCGCTGGGCCCGGAAGAACCACCTCGCGATCCATGCCGTCGACAATCGTAAGCGGGAAAACATCCTCCGTCGGCTCGACGGTAGGTTCTTGCGTCTCCGCTGGTGGGGGAGTCGGGGATGAACTTTCGACTGGCGCCTCTGCTGGCGCAGAAGAACCTCCACAAGCTGCAACCACGAACCCCATGATCAATACTGTAATAAACGTGAAAACCAAACGAGCAATCGCCTTTTTAGGGCGTTGACTTGATGCGTTTATAAACATCTTAACTTCCTCTCTCAGTCGCGCCGGTGCCCGGCGCCTATTTCAGTATATGTGTGACCTTTTTTTTAAAAAGAAATCGACCTTCCCCTGTGTGATTATCGGGAAGGCCTCAAATTGGAGCAGTCATAAGCAACCCATCCTTTCCGCGAAGGAGCTGAGAACATCGGGCCAAGGTGGGTATCCTGGCTTGGACGGGTTGAACCCATCCTTACAGTTGCGGGACAGCGCCGGACTTCCGAGGTGCAATCTTAGGTCACCGGCTTCCCCTTGGCGGTCTGTGCTTCCGGGCAACAGACCACCTTCGTCCATAATCGATTGTTAGCTCGCAGTATATCCCTGTGAGGAGACCCGGTCAAGCGAATCGAGTCGGGTTCAGCATAGTTCCGTCTTTTTCCCCAAAAAATTGGTTATATCGATGGATTATTGCAGACGCCTTCGGGAGATAGGTCGTCTTCGTGCAATCGCCAGGGCCTGGTCCTGGTAACCTAAGATAATTGCGAGTCCGATTGACCAGCGGATAGCCTGTATGATAGAATTCACGCTTGCTTGGAGGATGTACGTGCCAAAACGGACAACCGGAATCGTACGGTCATTTGACGGATCCAAAGGGTACGGGTATATCGATGCCCGAGATGGGGAAGATGTTTTCGTCTACTATCGCGACATCGCCGGTGAGGGATTTCAATTACTAAGCAAGGGCGAGAAGGTCGCTTTCTATCTCGAGAACACGGTTCGCGGCTTCCAAGCCACCGATGTCACTCGCTTGAATTGACCCCCCAATCTGCTTGGTTATGGCTCACACCCCGCCAGGTTCGATGCCCGACGGGATTTATTTTATTAAACAACCACTAAACAAAGCGAAAAGGATGTATTACGTATGAGTAAGTTATTGAGAATTGTCCCCCTGGGAGGATTGGGGGAAGTAGGTAAGAACATGATGTCGATTGAATATGGGGATAATATCCTCATCATCGATTCGGGCATCATGTTTCCAGAGAACGACATGTTAGGGATCGACTATATCATCCCCGACTATAAATACCTGGAAGATAAGAAGAGTAAAATACGCGGGATCATCATCACGCATGGTCACGAAGATCACACCGGCGCAATTCGGCATGTTATCGAAGAATTCAACGTTCCGATTTACGCCACAAAACTCACGCGCGGCTTGCTTGAGGTGAAACTCCGCCGGAGTGGGTTGCTTGAGAAATCACAGCTTAACACCATCTCTGCCGGAGATGAATTGCAGCTTGGTCCCTTTAAAATTGAGTTTTTTCACGTCTGTCATTCCATTCCCGATGGGGTCGGACTGGGAATTACGACGCCCGCGGGACTGATCGTTCATTCGGGTGATTACAAATTCGATCATACGCCGGTAGATGGCTGGCCCCCGGACTTCGGTAAACTAGCGGAACTTGGCGCACGGGGCGTCCTCGCCCTGATGGCCGATTCCACCAATGCCGACGAACCAGGCTGGACTCCCTCCGAAACCGTGATTGACCCGGCTTTCGATCAGGTATTCCGCCAGGCGAAAGGACGCATATTAATTGGCTCCTTCGCCTCCCTGATCTCGCGCATGCAGCAGGTTGCAAACGCCGCCCATGTGCATGGCCGGTCACTCGCATTCGTCGGAAGGAGCATGGTCGATAATTCAAATATGGCTCGCGAGTTGGGATATCTTGAACTTCCAGATGGCCTTGTTGTCTCATTAGACCAAGCCCTTAAGATGAAACCGTCGAAGGTCGCCCTGATGTGTACAGGTACGCAAGGTGAGCCATCATCCATCCTGGGTCGTCTCTCTAACGGGAGTAATCGTCAATTCGACCTCATCCCAGGGGATACGGTCGTTCTCTCTTCAACGCCGATACCAGGGAACGAGGAAGGGGTTCATCGGACCATCAATCGTCTCTTCGACCGCGGCGCGGAAGTGATCTATGATCCAATCCTGGCCGTGCACGTGTCCGGTCACGCCAACCAAGATGAGATGAAGCTCCTGATGCAATTGGTTAAACCCAAGCACCTCATTCCCATCCACGGCGAGCTGCGGCATCTAAAACAACACGCCGCCCTTGCCCGCGAGATCGGCATCCCGCAGGAGCGGATCGCGGTAGTACAGAATGGAACCGCGATCGAATTCTCTAACGGAGAAATGAAAATCGGTGAACGCTTTCCGGGCGGCTATATCTTCGTCGACGGGAGTGGTGTGGGTGACATCGGCCCGAAAGTCATGCGCGAGCGCGAGGCATTGGCGCGTGAAGGTCTTGTTATCATCCATGTCAATCTAGACAGTGACCGGAATCGCGTTATTGGCGAGCCGGAGATTGTCTCAAGGGGATTCGTTTTCGTGCGCGAGGCAATGGACCTTTTCGACGAAGCACGCGAACTTGTATTAAAAGTAGCCAAGAAAGATCCAAGTGAAGGCCTGGAAGACCGTATTGAAAATGAGCTTTCCCGGTTCTTCTTCACAGAAACCAAGCGCAAACCGATGGTCTTCGCCTTCATATCAAGAAACGGGTGAGAAAAACAAAGACTCGTCCATTGCACGGGATTGATGGGTGGGTATAATGCCTTTCGTCATGGTTCACCGCAAAGCGCTCGTCGCACTCTCTATAGGTCTGCTGGGTGCAGCAGGGTGCGGACGAATCTCCCTGCCCATACTCAATCCATCCCCTCACCCTCCCACAGTAACTCCAGCGCCCCCGACGCCAACGCCTGAACCTCTCGCTGCGAGTGTGAATGGCGAAGGTATTCTGCTTGAGCACTTCGAACTCGAAATTATTCGCTTTGAATATTCGAAAACCGATTCTGGCATAGACCTTGCAACCCTGGGTGCATACCAAAGTGAACTGCTCGACAGCATGATCGATTTAGTGCTTCTTGCGCAGGGCGCAAAGGCGAACGGTTTTAATGTCGAGCAAACCGAGATCGATGACAGGTTGAATCTAATGATCAAAAGCGCCGAGGATAGGGGGGAATTCGAGTTGTGGATGGAGCTTAACGGCTACACCCAGGAGACGCTGCGGACAGCGTTGGCCGAGGAGATAGAAGCCGCCTGGATGGTGGCTTATCTTGCAGGTCAGGTGCCCGATATCACCGAGCAAGTGCACGCCCGGCATATCCTGGTCGCCTCCGAGGCTGAGGCAGATGAATTGCGAGCAGAGCTTCAAGCCGGAGCTGACTTTGACACCCTTGCTCGACAATACTCCATCGATGCCAGCACAAGACCTGCCGGCGGCGACCTGGGATGGTTTCCCAAGGGCTTTTTGTTATGGCCGGAAGTGGAAACGGCTGCTTTCTCCCTTCAACCAGGAGAGATCAGCACGGTTGTCAGGAGCGAAATTGGATTCCACATCCTTGAAATCATAAATCGTGAAGACCGGCTGTTAGCGTACAGCGTTCGACAAGCACTTGGTGAGCGCGCCGTTGAGAGTTGGCTATCGACGGAGCGCGTGTCCGCTGATATTCAAACCTTCATCACGCAATAAGGGTTAGGCAGGAGAAGAAGACCATGGATGAGAATTTCCAAACAGTACCCCGGAAACGCCCCAGCAGGATCGGGAGTATCTTTTTTAATCTATTGACCTTCATGGTGTTGATCGCGATTCTCGGTGCAGGTGCGGCTGCGGCGGCCCTTTTCGTGAATCCCTACATCGATGTTGGTTTCTTCTACAATCCGTTTCCGCCACCGACTGTGCCTGCACACCTCGGCCAGCCCACAGCGACCCACACACCTGCTGTGCCACTTCCAGATGCCTGGACGCCGACACCGTCGACCACTCCCGAACCGACAAACACACCGACTCCTTTGCCCACAGATACTCCTACTCCAGTTCCAACGGGAACGCAGCTGCCTCCACCGTTCGCGCTGCAACCTGGAAATCCCGTTCAAATTCCTAATATCGCCAATGACGATGGTTGTGACTGGATGGGCGTTGGCGGGCAGGTATTTAACATGGAGAACCAACCGATTGTAAATCTTGGCATCCATCTTGAGGGCGAATTAGAAGGCAACCCACTCAATCTTGACACACTCACCGGAAGCGCGCCGGACATTGGACCTTCAGGTTACGTATTCAATCTGGGAGATCACCCCATTGGCAGCGTCGACACCATCTGGGTCTACGTCCACGACGGGAGCGGATCTCCACTCTCAGACCAGGTATTCTTCAGCACATCTACAGAATGTAACGAGAACTTCGTAATGGTGAACTGGCGTCAAGTACGGGAACAATAATCCCCGAGAGACTTTATAAATATAGAAGGGGCTGCCCTAGAAAGGCAGCCCCTCTGTATTTAACCTGTCTACCTACAGCCTAGCGTTGCTTCAGGATTTTAGCACCCGCCGAATGCAATCACAGACCCGTTCCACCTGTACTTCACTCAAGGTGCCAGAAAAGGGCAATGCCAGGCTTCTCCGGCTGAGGTCTTCTGTCGCCGGGTAATCTCCGGGTTGGTAACCGAAAAGATCCGTCATATAGGTTTGGATATGAATCGGCGTGAAGTAAGGACGGGTGGGTACACCCTGCGCATCCAGCTGCTCTGCGACTCTCTTGCGATCAATCCCCTCATCGAGACGAACTACATACACAAACCAACTCATCCGTGAAGTTGAGGGAGCAATTTGCAGCACTTCAACCCCCGCCATCTCGGCCAGTCGAGCGTGGTACCACTCCGCGACTCGCTCACGCTTCTCCAGAAGTTCATCCAAACGGCTCATCTGCACGCGTCCTAATGCAGCGCTCATCTCATCGAGGCGGTAGTTATAGCCAAGGTGCGTATGATCCAGCCACAAATCGCCGGGTGCGCGGCCCTGATTCCTGAGCGCGCGGATGAGTTCGGCGGCGTCAACCCTGTCGGTGACGACCATGGCCCCCTCGGCCGTGGTTATCTGCTTGTTGGGATAGAATGCAAACACGCCGATATCCCCCAGCGTCCCTGTCTGACGACCCTTATATTGCGCACCGAGCGCCTCACAAGAATCCTCGATGACGCCCAATTTATGCTCAGCGGAGATCTCCTGGATCGAGTCGTAGTCAGCCGGTTGCCCGAAGACATCGACGGGTAAAAGGGCGCGCAGTCTACCTGAAGGTTCGGCCCCCTTGCGCGGCAGCCAACGTGAAGCCTTCTTTCCACCGGCGATTAAATCCGCAGCTGCCTCAGCCATGAGGTCCGTATTGATGTTGCCCGTAACAGGATCCACATCAACAAAGATGGGAGTGGCGCGTTCATAAAGAAGAACATTGGTCGAGGCAACAAAAGAAAAAGGTGTCGTAATCACCCAATCGCCGTCAGAGATTCCCAGCGCGCGGACGGCGAGGTGAAGCCCCGCGGTGCCCGAACTCACGGCAATGGCGTGTTCCACGCCCACATAGCGAGAAACGGCATCTTCAAACGCCGCGACTTCCGGTCCCATGCTCAGACGCGAGGTCTGCATCACTGTCGCGACCGCCTCGCGCTCTAGATCGGTAATATCCGGGGATGACATCGGGATGTTCTCCCCCGCAGGATCCACTGCGCTTCCCTGTCCCTTAGTTCGATTACTTTTTACGTTTTTCATGATTCTTCTGAGCCTTGAGGCCAGATATCCCCCGCCCGGATCATCTTTCCAGAGGGGACATCCTCTTTTATGACCGCGCTGTTGCCGATGCGTGCCTTAGACCCAACCGTTACATTCAGGTTTAGCGTCACACCCATCCCGATCAGCACACCTTCACCGAGCGTTACCGCTCCCGCCAACAGCGCTCCAGGAGCGACGTTGACATAGGCTCCCAGGCGGCAATCATGGGAAACGATGGCTGCCGTATTGATGATAGTGCCAAACCCGACTTCGGCGTCGCTGCCAATGTAAGCATGCGGGAAGACCTGCACACCCTGGCCAAGCTGCACCGTAGGCTCGACAAAAGCGGTAGGGTGGATGAGGGTCGGAAAGCCGAACCCTGCTTGCAGCAACCTTTGGAATACCTGGATTCGACTGGTAATGTCCCCTATGCCGCCAACAGCGTTCACAGCAAGCCGCACCCCATCTTTTGCCAGCCGGGGGAGTTGATCTCCTCCCCCTATTACGGGAACCCCCATTACATCGGTTCCCTGCTCAAGCCCATCGTCAATCACACCCACAACTTGATACTGACCGAGAGCACGGATTAGGTCGATGACCGATTTTCCATGACCGCCGCCTCCGTAAACGACGATCGCGCCAGCATCAAAATCCGCTTCTGGTAATTCCATTGCTCCGCCGCCTTCCAGCGCCAGTATCCGGCGCACTACAGATTCTGTTATCAGCGTCTCTCTCGGCAAACTAGCAGGATCTAACCCGTGATCACGCGCCAAACGCAAGCCGGGTTTCGTGATCCGTAATCCATCAGGTATCTCGCCTTCGTCGCCATCTGCCGGTGAAGTCTTCTTCTCGGGCGGCGTCCATTTCAAATCATCCGCCAACCAGCACAATCGGTCGCCCGCTCTTAGTAGATCACTTTCCTCGAACTCAAGACCAACGACAAAGCCCACGCGGACTGCAGTCACTTCTGTGACCGACTTCGTGCTCTCAAGCGTGCAAAGCGGATCGCCCTCCTGTACCTTTTGCCCCTCAACAACATGTACCCTGGTAACCTGAACTTCAGGCTCGTTAGGGTTCAAGAGTGGTACGAGGACCTCAATAGAATCGGGCATGCGCCTCCTAATTCAATAAAATTACCTCTGTGCAGAGTGCGTCCGTCAACAATATTTGAGCCATGAGATTATGAACACTGTCCATGGTTGAGTCTAATCGAGAAGTCCCTCGCAGACCAATAGAGAAACCCCTGTTGAAATAAGCCGTCAGTTCGCCTCAGAAAGGGCAATGGCCGCTTCAATGATGTCCTCTACCTGCGGGAGTACCGCTTTTTCCAGCAGCCCAGCAGCGGGTATCGGCATATCGCCTGCGGCGACACGCTGCGCCTGGAACCCAGCGCCAAGTTCTTCGAGGGCTCGGGCGATGACTTCCGCACCCCAGCCGAGCGTCATCGTACCCTCCTCAACGGTCAGCAGGCGATTCGTGTGTCTCACCGCACTGATTAGATCACCCAGTTCAAAGGGAGATAATTGTGTAGGGACGATGAGATCGCTGAAGATCTCATGCTCATAAGCCAAACGCTTCACGGCTTCACGCGCCAGTTCTGCTGAATACCCATAGGCTGCCAGCGTAATCACTGGCGCCGGTGCGCCGGCAATGCGCAAC
>DAOWMX010000299.1 GCA_030642885.1 Anaerolineales bacterium
AGCGAGCCGTCGAATGACGCCGCGCTGGCCGGGCTTTTACGCTCACCTGCCTTCGGCATCTCCGATCCCGGCATATACCTTTTGCGATTGAACTCCGGTGAACCGCAGCCCCTGCTTACAGCTCTGGAGGGTAATCTCGATTACCTCGTAAAAGCTGACCAGGAGGCTGCAGCCCGGGTTCGGGATTTTCTCGCTGAGTTCCGTCCGCTTGTAGACCGGTTGCCTGTCGCCGAGTTGCTGAAGAAGATCGTAGATGCAACCGACTACCGCGCCATCCTCGCTGCCTCTCATATCCGCCTCTGGCGCAATCTGGATAAACTTCTGCAGGATGCTCACACCAGTGGTCTGGTCAGGGTGCGAGGGTTCTTCGAATATCTGCGCACGCTGCGGGAAGTGGGGGCGAGAGAGGGGGAGGCGCCGGCCGAAGCACTTGGCGCCGTGCGCTTGATGACCATTCATAAAGCGAAAGGGCTGGAATTTGATGTCGTCGTCCTGGCCGATACATCCCGTAAGGCGCTGACAAGAGCCGAGTTGGCATATTTGCTCCCCGAGACAGGACCTGCTTTCAGGTTCGACCGACTTGAGGGATCACCGCTGATCTATAACCTGGCAAGATACCTCGACCAGCAGCAATCTCAAGAGGAGGAGAATCGGATTCTATACGTCGCGGCGACGCGCTCCCGAGAACGGCTCATCTTGAATGGCCATCTCTCCCTGCGTTGGGGGAAGCTGACCGCCGAGGGCTGGATGAAATCCTTCCTTGAGGTGCTTGGGCTGGATCCGGAGGGGATGGGGGAAGGGGCAGGGGGATGGACGCAGGCGAGCATGCCCAACGGCCGCGAGGTTGGAGTCTGGGTCGCGGATGCACTCGAACCGGGGGATGTGGAGTCGGTAGCTCCAACCGCCTGGCCAGAGTCAGAAGCGCAGAACCTCTACGCACCGCTCGCGGTTGTAAGTGACGAGCGCACGGACGATGATAAAGCCGGTGAGCTCGAACGTGATTGGCGGGCGACGGGGAAACGTCTGCACGCGCCGGCTGTGGTTGTGGGCGCGCTGGTTCACGAAGCCATACGCTCGTGGGTTTTCCCGGACGACACGGAGCTGAAGTCCCTGCTTGAAATGTCGGCGCTTGCGCAGGGTCTGATCGACCCGGGGCAGCGCGAGAGAGCGATCCGCGAGGCAGAGAAACTGCTCGGCCGCTTCCGAGAGCATGATGTCTTTCTAGAGATTGAGGCAGCATCAGAGCGTATGCATGAGATTCCCTACACACGCCCACACCCAACATGGGGTTCTGATTCCGGCCGCATTGATCTGCTGTACCGAGTGAATGACGTCTGGCATCTTCTAGATTTCAAGTCGGATGAGATTCGGGATGATGATGAACTGGCAAAAGCTCTCGATGAGCATCGCCCGCAGATCGGACGATATATTGCTGCAGTTCAGCAGTTGTTGGGTGAGACGCCGCAGGCCGCGTTATGCTTCCTGGACGCGATGGGGGAAGTGAAAGTTGTGATTGTTGAGGCGTAATCCTATGGGAAATCGTAACAAACATGTAGATGCATTTGATCGATCCCGCTTCCATGGTGCACTGCTTGGCCTGGCCGCGGGCGACGCGCTCGGAACCACGCTGGAGTTCAAACAGCCGGGAACCTTCGAACTCATTAAGGATATGGCCGGCGGCGGTTTGTTCAAGCTCGAGCCGGGTCAATGGACCGATGACACATCCATGGCGTTGTGTTTGGCGGCGAGTCTTGTGGAGACAGGATGTTTTGATCCCAGGGATCAGATGGAGCGCTACGTGCGCTGGTGGCACGAAGGGTACATGAGCAGCACTGATAGATGTTTTGATATCGGCGGTACGGTGCGTACAGCCCTGACAAAATTCAAGCATACTGGAGATCCCTTCAGTGGCCCGACCGATCCACAATCCGCCGGCAATGGTTCACTCATGCGCTTGGCGCCAGTGCCGATGTTCTACGCTGCCGACGCTGGGAAGGCAATTTCTCGAGCAGCGGACAGCTCACGAACAACCCATGGCACCGCGGAGGCAGTGGACGCCTGCCGTTACTTCGCCGGGCTGATCATTGGAGCGCTTCAGGGTCGCCTGAAAGATGAGCTGCTCTCCGACAACTTCTCGCCCGTCCCGCTTCTCTGGCGAACCAAACCGCTCGCACCTGCAATCGACGATATCGCATCAGGCTCTTTCAAAGAGAAAGAACCTCCTGAGATCCGCGGCGGTGGATATGTGGT
Organism: Anaerolineales bacterium; assembly: GCA_030642885.1. GTDB lineage: Bacteria > Chloroflexota > Anaerolineae > Anaerolineales > E44-bin32 > E44-bin32. The sequence goes on from DAOWMX010000299.1 coordinate 2,251, forward strand.
GCACTGTCTGGAAGCTGCGCTTTGGGCATTCAACAAGGGCCAGGATTTCAGTTCAGGCGCATTGTTGGCCGTCAATCTCGGTGACGACGCTGATACTACCGGAGCGGTCTATGGCCAACTCGCAGGCGCTTACTATGGCGATGAAGGCATCCCCATCGAGTGGCGTGAGAAGTTGGCGCTGCTCGAGATGCTCCACGACCTGGCGAACGGTCTCTACAGGAATGCCTGTGGGGAAAACGACTAATGCCCTGAACTTGACCAACTGCTTCACCGATACCTAGACCTGAAATGGGGATAAGAAAATCGGGTTATTACCGTATCTTGGCTTATCCATTATAGTAATGCTGGTTTCTTTGTAAGCTAGAATCTTGTTATGTCCATTAAAGTTATCGTGGTAATTCCACGAATTTCCCGCTCGGTTTGGACCTGGTCGAGCTGCTTTGACAGATAAGTTTTCGGATGCATGAGAGGAGATAATCCGTGAAAACACGTTCCGTTATCTTTCTGCTTCTCGTTATGATGCTTTCCCTCGCCGGCTGCGATGGGTCCATCGATGAAGACACCATGGGCACCGTTGTGGCAGCCACGTTAGAAGCAATGGGCGTGGATGAGGCGGGTGAGCCTTTGGACCCGAAATCTCCGGAAGATACGGAGGATGTCGGCGAGGCTCCCACTGACGCCCCCGAAACG
>DAOWMX010000247.1 GCA_030642885.1 Anaerolineales bacterium
ATCGCATAACTCCTCAGCGAATTTCTCCGCGCCGCGCAATGCACAAGGGAGATCGGTACAAACCTGAATGCGATATTTACCGCCGGGCTTGGAGTGGAGCAGGGTATAAAAGCCGACCAAACCTCCAACCTGTGTTGGATCGACCTCCAAGATACCGGCGACTTCCCGAATCGCTTCCTTCGAAACATGGCCATATTCCCGCTGCGCAAGGTAGAGAAGCGGCAGCGCCGCTGCGCGCTTCCGCTCCGGCGGGAATTTGTTGAGAATTCGATCGATCTCTTTAGGATACTTATCTACCAACAAGGCATGAGCTCCTGATTTGCAATAGCGTCTCGCATGGTGCCTGCTCACCTAATCCTGCCAAACCAATTACCTGTCTTCAGACGTGCAGACTTGTTGCGCCCTTCATTTTGGATCAAACTTTACCGATCCGAATCTCCTAACACCGGGTCGAGGCTGCTGATGATGGCAACGACATCTGCCACAAGATGATCCTTACAGAGCATTGGCAGCGTTTGTAAGGTCGCGAAACTCGGCGTTCGGAAATGCACCCGGTAGGGCTTCGGTCCACCGTCACCTTCCAGGTAGCATCCCAACTCCCCACGCGGAGATTCTACGGCGACGAAAACGGATCCTTTGGGAGCGGGAAAGCCCTCCGTCCACAATTTAAAATGATGGATGACAGCTTCCATGCTGTGGCCTAATTCGGACCGCGGCGGAGGCACGAACTTGCGGTTGTCACTGCGAACAGGTCCACCTGGGAGCGTATCCAGTACCTGTTCGACGATCCGCAGCGATTGGCGCATCTCACCGATACGGACGGTATAACGGTCGTATGTATCCCCATTTACCCCGACAGGGATCTCAAAATCATAGCGCTCATATCCGCTATAGGGGTTCGATTTTCTCAAATCCCACGCCAATCCAGTCGCTCGCAATGGAGGCCCTGTCAGCCCCCACTTAAGCGCCTCTTCACTGGAGATGGCGCCGATTCCCTGCGTTCGATGGGTATAAATTGGATTCTTGGTAAGAAGATCTTCATACATCTTGATCCGCTTCGGGAAAGATTCAACAAAAGAACGCACCGCCTCCTCAAACCCATCGGGGACGTCTCGCCATAGACCGCCGGGTCTGAAGAAGGATGTCATCATCCTCGCTCCAGAACACATCTCAAAAATATCCAGGATGACCTCACGCTCGCGGAAGCAATAGAGGAACACAGACATCGCACCTGTATCAAGCCCATGCGTCGCCAAGAAAACGAGGTGTGAGGCGATGCGCTGCAGTTCGACGAGCAGAACCCGGATTGCCATCGCCCGTTCAGGGACATCCAGATCGACCAGCTTCTCAACCGCCAGGCAGTAGCACAGGTTATTGCCCAGGTTATTGAGGTAGTCCATGCGATCGGTCATCACCAAAGCCTTTTCGTACGCTTTGGTTTCCATGCTCTTTTCAATCCCCGTGTGCAGAAAGCCGATATCAGGGACGCAGGTGACGATACGCTCTCCATCGAGCTCCAACAGGAGCCGCAATACCCCATGGGTGCTGGGATGCTGTGGCCCCATGTTCAGCAGCATGGTTTCGCCTTCTAGCGCCCGATCAGAGACCAGGTGCCGAAGTTCGTCTACTGTAATCTCCAGGTTCTGTTCCAACATTCCTACGATCCTCGTTTGGAGGGTCCCCGGTTACTCTTTCGCATAAGGTTTACGTTTATCAATCTCGTCGAAATTAAAGGTAAACTGGACCTCCTCGTAACCAAGAGGATAATCTTTGCGCAGAGGATGTCCCTCCCAGTCGTAAGGCATGATGATGCGGCGTTGATCGGAATGATCCTTAAACGTTACACCGAACATATCGAAAACTTCACGCTCATGCCAATTTGCATTCGGGTAGATGCTTTCAATCGTTGAGATCTCGGGGGATTCGTTGCTCAGTTGGGCACGAAGGCCGATGAATTCTTTATTCGCCAAACTGTATAGTTGATAGACAATTTTAAAACGAGGTTCGGAAGGCCAGTAATCCACGGCCGTAAGCGCGGCGAGAAAGTTGAAATCCAGTTCCGCGTCATCACGCAGCATCTGGCAAGCGTTTACGACAGCTTCAGGATCCAGAGTCACAGAAGTTTGTCCCCGGAATTCCTCAACACTCAGGACGCTTTCACCAAGCGCTCGCTGCAATTTCGCGACGGCTTTTTCAACGACAGTCATTCGCAATCTACCTCAGCCAACAGTCAAGCCCAATCCTTAACTTTCTGGTTCTCAACCTTATCGTAAAGAGTCAGGATGCCATGAATCAACGCTTCCGGGCGAGGCGGGCATCCAGCGATATAAACATCAACTGGGACAATCTCATCCACGCCAGGGACAACCGCATAATTATTAAAAATGCCCCCGCACGAGCTGCAATCGCCTAAAGCTATGACATACTTCGGCTCCGGCATTTGATCGTAGATCCGGCGAAGAACCGGAGACATCTTCCGAGTGAGCCGACCGGCGACAATCATCAAATCGCTCTGTCGTGGGCTGGCGCGCATTAATTCCATCCCGAAGCGGCTCATGTCATAATCCGCGGATTGGGCAGCCATCATCTCGATCGCACAGCAGGCTAAGCCGAACAACACCGGCCACATCGCCCGTACTCGACCCCAGTTGACAACTTTCTCGAGCGTTGTCGTGACAAACCCTAAATTACCTAGTTTGGTTTCTACTCCCATTCCAACGCTCCCGTTTTCCAAGCGTAGATTAAACCGGCCAGCAGTACTCCTATGAAGACTGCCATCTCGATCAATCCAACCATCTTAATTTCACGGAGCACTACTGCCCATGGCAGAATGAATACAATTTCAATATCGAAGAGAATAAAAAGGACAGCGATCAGGTAAAAGTGGACCGAGACGCGTCGTCGCCCTGGCCCGTATGGTCGCATCCCTGATTCATAGGGTTCTGCTTTTACCGGGTTTGGTTTTCGTGGTCCAAAGAGATGGCCGAGTGCGACAACTATAAAGGCCAGGCCGGTCGCCAGGACGATTAGAACAACGATGGGGAGATATTCAGCAAGCATCCAGCCCTCGGGGGAAACGATTTTGTGACCAGCTTAAGATCATCCAAAATGGAATAACATGCACATTCTAGCACAAGGGCATAAGCGGAACAAACCTGAGGGGGTATCGAAGGAAATCTGACATCAAACTTTGTGACAATTTACACAATTAGCACCCGAATCAACTTTCACCGTTAGCTGGCTTACGCAGCGCAGATCATGGGTTTGCGGTTAATCTGGACTCAGGAAGCTCTGCTTCCGGTCACAGGCGCAGGCTTTACCTGCGCGTTGATGTTCACGGAATAAACCTCCCAGCAACGCCTCTCCCTCATCTTCAGGATAAAACTGCTTCGTCACTTTGATCCTCGGGATGACGAGTGTGGGAAGTAATTTGCACCACCCGATGATATTTCGAGATGGTCGTGAAACGGTGAAGGAATAACAGTGATGCAGGAACCTGTCATGCTGAGCCCATTCGGCTTCGCTCCCCACTCCCTTTGGTCGGGGACTTCGCCCCCCAAACCCCTCTCCGCTTCGCTTCGCCCCTACTGGATGCTCCGCGAGGGGCGCAGAGCGGAACGGGGGACTTCGCAGGATAAACTCCGTGAGAAATCCCTCGGATGATTCTCTTGAGAGTTCCAGCAGCGTATATGAGTACCAACCCCATGCCTAATGATCTCAAACGCCAAAACCTCCCGCAGGTTCAAAACCTGCGGGAGGTTATCGGGACGACATATGGTGCCTGCTCCATTCTCAAGGAATCAATACACTGTTGACGGGTAGCCATGCCGGCCTTCCTAATACAAGCGTCGGGATGCCAA
>DAOWMX010000336.1 GCA_030642885.1 Anaerolineales bacterium
ACAGGTACTGAGATTTTAGGCGATTACGATGGTCAACGAGCATTTCGGTTCCAGCCCGGTCCGCTCTTCGCCAATCTCGTGCTTGCCGATGAGATCAATCGAGCTACACCGAAAACTCAATCTGCGCTGCTTGAAGCAATGCAGGAAAGTTCAGTAACCGTCGCAGATCAGACGTATGCCTTACAACAACCTTTTTTCGTGATGGCGACCCAAAATCCACTTGAGATGGAGGGAACCTACCCGCTGCCCGAGGCTCAGCTAGACCGCTTTTTCTTCAAGATAGATGTTCCTTTCCCTTCCACTGAAGAACTGGTTGAGATTTTGAATCTCACCACCGGGTTTGAAATTCCTTCGCTGAACAATGTGGTAGACGGCGAAAATATATTGGCTATGCGAAAGTTAACCAGGAGCGTACCCGTTCCATCTCATGTCAGCGAATACATCGCCCGTCTGGTAGTCGCCACCCATCCTGAAAGTCCAGAGGCATCAGAATCACTTAAGCACTATGTCCGTTATGGTGCGTCTCCTCGGGGCGGTCAGGCTCTAGTCTTGGGTGCAAAAGTGACAGCTATTATGGAGGGCCGCTTCAATGTGGCCTTCGAAGATGTTCATGCTGTGACCCTTGCGGCTCTGCGTCACCGGTTGTTGCTTACCTTCGATGCTCTCGCCGAGGGTGTTACCGCCGATACTATCTTGACAGATCTATTGGAGAAAACGCCTTCATGATTGAAGGATCAACTGAACATTCGGTTCATGACGGAGCGCTTATCTTTGATCGGGATACCCTCCATAAGCTGAGGCGACTGCGTCTCGTGGCTAAACGCGTTCGACCCGGCATCTACAAGGGAGAGCATCGTTCCGTCAAACACGGCAGCAGCATTGACTTCGCTGACTACCGCAACTATGTGCCGGGAGACGACTTGAGGCGGTTGGATTGGAACGTCTACGCACGCTCTCTACGCCCCTTCATTAAGCTCATGGAAGAGGAGGAGGACCTTGCCGTGCACGTACTCGTGGACGCCTCGGGATCGATGCTGTGGGGCCAGGGTGATACTCAGAAATTTCGCTATGCAATCCGGTTGACCGCTGCATTGAGCGCCATCGCGCTTTACTCCAGGGATCGACTTATGGTTGCTCGTATCCGATCGAGCGAGGTTGAGGAGATTCATGGTCCGCTCCTTAGTGAATTAGGATTGTTGCCGCTTCTAAGCAATCTGGAACATTGGCGAGCGTCTGGGACCACGGATCTCAATCATGCGCTCAAGCGCTATGCCTTGCACTCCCATCGTCCCGGCTTAACACTGGTGATTTCAGACCTCCTCTCGCCAAGTGGGTATCTCGACGGAATGCGCCAACTCCTTCGTCGAAGACATAATGTTGTCTTGCTGCATCTTCTGACCCCGGATGAGATCGAGCCCTCACTTCAAGGTGACCTGCGCTTTATAGACATAGAAACAGAGAGCGCATTGGATATATCGCTTGATGGCGGAATCCGCCAACTCTATCGCGACAGATTAGACGCTTGGAAAGGAGAAATCAAAAGCGAATGCCACCGTCGCGGTTCTGGATACTTCTTTATTCGAACGGATGAACCCTGGGATAAGATCGTACTTACTGGGATGCGCCGTGCCGGGATCGTAGCATGAAAATAAAGTTTCCCTAACTCAATATGAGTCTTTCTCGACCTCTATTTCTCCTCTTCGGTTTCCTGGCTGCCCCTATCATCCTGCTTTACATGCTCAAGCTTCGACATCGTCCAGTCGAAGTGTCCTCGATATTGCTTTGGCAAAAAACTTTACAAGACAGGCGAGCAAATACTCCCTGGCAACGTTTCCGACGAAACCTGCTTCTCTTACTGCAGCTCCTGATCTTAGCAGCCCTGACTCTAGCTCTTTCAAGCCCCATCCTTCACACAGAAAGCGTAGCGCTTGCACAAACGACAATCGTTCTTCTCGACGCGTCCGCCTCTATGAACGCAACCGATGTCCATCCCTCGCGATTCGAGGAAGCAAGGCAAGTTGTTGGGGGCTTGATCGGAGAGATGCCAACCGGAGCGCAAATGACGCTTATTTTGGCTGGGACACAGCCTCGTGTTCTTGCAAGCAGTACAGAGGACAGAGCTAC
>DAOWMX010000065.1 GCA_030642885.1 Anaerolineales bacterium
GATGATGATCTAGATCCATCGCCCACTGCTGTGGAGAGCCTTGTTCCTTCGGCCACGCCGGTCCCAACGGATGAGCCGCTACAGGTCACGGCGAGTATGAATGCCAATTGTCGTCGCGGCCCAAGCACGGGGGCAGATCAATATGCCTACCTTCTCAAAGGGCATAGCGCCCTGGCGCAAGGTTGGAATGAGAACCCCGCGCTCCCGTGGTTCTTGATCGACGTCGATGACAAACCAGATCCCTGTTGGATTTCCGGATCCACACTGGAATATGCCTTTGACCCCGGCATCCTACCCTTCGTTGCACCGCCGCTAGGTTCTATTGCTGGTGAGGTGTGGCACGATATTTGTGAGTTCACAGGCGGTCAAGGGGGGGAGCCGCTTGTGCTCGGGCTGGGGTGCGCGGAGGGGCTGGGTCCCAATGAAATGCGGGCTAATGGCGTTCATGATAGTTTCGAGGACGGGTTTGCCGGCGTGACGATTCACCTGGGTTCAGGCGCCTGTCCATCGACTGGCATAACGACAACAACCACCGATTCCGCTGGGCAATATGCATTCGGGGGACTCTCAGCGGGTACATATTGTGTGTCGTTTAACCCCCTTACCGACGGCAACGACAGCATCTTGATCCCGGGCGGTTTGACGTACCCAACCGTTGGAGGAACGCCCCAGGCAACGGTGACCCTGCTCATCAGCCAGAATAAAGCCGGTGTGGCTTTCGGATGGATGTGGCAGTTTGGGAACTGAGGCGTACCTACCCCGGCAACGATCTGTCTCGAGTGGGAAACGCAATTGCGCCGGTTAGAAACTGCAGCGGGCTGTCCTTCAAGGACAGCCCCTTTTCCTTTCGCCGATATTGGCAAAATCGCAGTCTTGTTGAGAAGGCCCTAATTTAAAGCGGTTCGAACCTCGCTGTGAAGTGCCGCAGCAGCTCCGGGGCGTAGGTGATCCGGCAGCCTTTAATCTCGTCCTTGTGTTCTGCGATTCGCTTAAATGTCTCGATCACGAAATCCATGTGCGCCTGGGTGTACATCCGGCGCGGTATTGCCATCCGGAGCAGTTCCATCAACGGATAGTGCTTCTCGCCTGTCTCGGGGTCGGTGTAGGCAAAGGCGACCGAACCCAATTCGACGCCGCGGATCCCGCCCTCCAAATAGAGTTCTATCGAAAGCGCCTGACCCGGAAATTCATCGCGGGGGATATGCGGCAGTAGGTTTCTGGCATCGACGTAGACCGCGTGACCGCCCGGTGGCAGGACGACGGGAATCCCTGCATCATGCAGCCCCTCGACGAGATATGCTGTCTGGCCCAGGCGGTATTCGAGGTATTGTTCGTCCAATCCTTCCCACAGTCCAACGGCGATGGCGTCCAGGTCTCGCCCGGCAAGACCACCGTAGGTGGGGAAGCCCTCACGCAGGATGAGTTCGTTCTGCGCCCTCTGGAAAAGGTCATCGTCGTTCATCGCCAGGAATCCGCCGATGTTCACCAGGGCATCTTTCTTGGCGCTCATCGTCGCTCCATCTGCCAGTGAGAATACCTCCTGCGCGATTTCGAGCGTCGATTTTTCGGCATACCCGCTCTCACGGGTCTTAATGAAATAAGCGTTCTCCGCGTAGCGGCAGGCGTCGATGAAGAATGGAATTTTGTATTTGCGGTAGATTTTGCTTGTCCGGCGGATATTCTCAAGCGACACGGGCTGCCCGCCGGTGGCGTTATTCGTGATCGTGATCAGCCCCAGGGGTATGTTCTCCGCTCCAGTTTCTTTGATGAACGCCTCCAATTTTTCGATGTCCATGTTCCCCTTGAAGGGATGGAGCGCTGCCGGGTCGCCAGCTTCATCGATCACCAGGTTGACGGGGCGCCCGCCGCGGGCGCGGATATTGGCTTCGGTGGTGTCGAAATGAGTGTTCGAAGGGATACTTTGGCCAGGATTAATGAGCAATGTGCTGAGAATGTGCTCGGCGGCTCTGCCCTGATGGGTGGGGACAAAATGCTTGAAGCCAAAAATCTGGGATATCGCCTCCTTGAGGTGGAAGAAGGAACGCGCTCCGGCGTAGGATTCGTCACCCTGCATCATCGCTCCCCACTGGTGATCGCTCATCGCACCGGTGCCTGAATCGGTGAGAAAATCGATGAAGATATCGTCAGAGCGAAGTCCGAAGGTGTTGAAGCCTGCTGCTGTCAGGGCAGTTTCACGCTCTTTACGGCTGATCCTGCGAATGGGTTCGACAGTTTTAATCCGGAACGGTTCGGGTGGATAGGACCTCATTTATACCTCCGTGCGTTGATTGTGACGGTGTATTTCTCGTCGTTAATTCCCGGGTGTTGTTGTGATTGTAACGGATTCATTCGGTAATCTATCCCGCTGAAACATCAACCCGATGATTGTACATGATATGTTCGACATGGGATGGTAGACTAATCCGCTCTTCTTCTTGATGCGTGCCCATACAGCGACTATACTTCAATTCTTACAGAGAAAAAAACGGCAGTAGTTTATGCTATTCTCGCATCCGACGATGATCATCGAGGGGGGAAGATAGGAGCACCGGTGACACCTGAAGAATTTCAACTAGGAAATCTAGAAATCGTCACCTTCGAATTGGGATTGGCGATAACGAACACCTACCTGCTTGGCGATCCAGAGACGAAGAGCGCAATTGTGATCGACCCTGCCTGGGATGGTGAGCAAATCGCCAGCGTGGCGCTGGATCGAGGTTGGCAAATCAACGCGATCTGGCTCACTCACGCGCATTTCGATCATTTCGGCGGTGTGAGCGGCATCGAAAAATCCACCGACACTCCTATCCCGGTTGCACTCCATCCGTTGGATTTCCCACTCTGGCAGGCCAACGGCGGCGCGGCTTTTTTTGGGATTACCGAATTCGACCCCGGCCCGGAGCCCACGATCGACCTCGAAGCCGGAATGGAACTCACGCTGGGGAAAACTCGCTTTGAGGTCCGACACACCCCCGGCCATTCTCTCGGTCATGTTATTTTTGTATCCGAGGGGCTTGGGGCGGTCTTCTGCGGCGATCTCATCTTCTCCGGCAGCGTCGGGCGGACCGATCTACAGGGTGGGGATTGGAATACGTTGCTGCAGAGCATCCGCGAGGAGATCCTTGTCCTTCCAGACGAGACCTGCTTGTTCACCGGCCATGGTCCACCCACGACGGTTGGTAAGGAACGCAGGAGCAACCCCTTCATCACGGGGGAGATCCTTTAAGGGGATTTCTTCTAGATATTGCCGCTTACCTTTCAAATGTAATTTCGAGTGAGCCGCGCAGCGGTGAAGGAATAACATGATGCGTGAAGCTGTCATGCTGAGCCCATTCGGCTTCGCTCCCCACTCCCTTCGGTCGGGGACTTCGCCCCCCAAACCCCTCTCCGCTTCGCCCCTACTGGATGCTCCGCGAGGGGCGCAGAGCGGAACGGGGGACTTCGCAGGCTAAACTCCGCGAAGCAATCTCCTCGTTTCTTGATTGGGGATTGCCACGTCGCCCTGACGGGCTCCTCGCAATGACAGGCACAGGAATGACTCTCCATGAGTGCCTGTTATTTCGAGTGAGCCGCGCAACGGCCCTTCGGCGGAGTATATCCCGACCAGGTCGAGGGGCTCAGGATAAACTCACCGAGAAATCCCTTTGATGCTGCTCCTGGGAATTCCATCTCAGGAAACGAATGGTCTCCCATCCCCTTAAGGCCGTTGTCGCCGTATTTCTCAAATCTTGGGAAGCAAGAACTCAAGGAGCAGGTTGAAGTTCTGATTGGATCCAAGCTAGCCAGGTGTGCACATCTCCACTCGGCTCCTGCGGCGCGATCGCCAGGATCGTGATAGGAAGAGGATAGCGACCATCGTTGATTGCCGCCTCTCCGGGACGGATCCCCTCGACACGGATCGGGCGGACCTTTTCACCAACGGCTGAATAGGGCAGGAAACCAATTGCCCCTTCATTTTCATCCACAAGTTGCAGGACAGCAGCCGGCGTAGGACCGAGTAGGGCGTTGTTTGTAAACCGTTGCCCGTTCATCACGGTCGACTGGAATGCGGCTCGGACTTCATCGCCAGGGAGCGGGATTACAGGTTGGATCGGAAGATTGGTGTCTGTAAGGGAATCCCAGCTGCTCATTCGTCCAGTGAAGATCGCTGCCAGTTCGTCAATACTCAGGTCCCGCACGCGAAGATCGGAATTCACAACTACCACAATTCCATCATCACCTAAGGGTGTCGCGAACCACCCTGTAGGTGGCGTAAGACCCCCGATAAGGACATCACCGGTCCCATCTTCTAGAGATGTGAGAGCTGCTTCAGGCGGCTGGTTCATCAGCGAGATAAATGAATCCGGGTTGACTTGAAGGTATCCATCGAACCAGCTCTTCACGAGATCGGCATACGCGGGTGTGCTGATAACCTGCTGTACCACTGGTGTTGGAGTAGGCGTTGCCGCCGGCGCGCACGCGCCCACGTGACTCACTGCGATCGCGAGCAGGATGAGATTACCCTTTAAACGCATAGATGATGCAACCTCCCACACCGACGATAGTACAGTAGATAGCGAAGACAGTAAGCGGGTGGCGTCGAAGGTAGGAAAGGAGCCAATGGATAGAGGCCAGGCCTACGAGCGCAGACGTTGTGAACCCGATGAATAGGTTGGATAGCTGTGACCCTGGGTCAGGGATGGCGGACAGATCCAACAGAGCGATAAACCCCGCGCCAAGCATAGCTGGGATCGACAAGAGGAAAGAGAAACGAGCTGCATCTTCCCGCTTCAGCGAGCGCAGCAAACCGCCCGCGATCGTGGATCCGGAGCGTGAAATCCCCGGGAAAAGCGCCAGGGTCTGCGCAAGGCCGATCCACAGGGAATCCACCCAGTTTAGTTCCTTCATGGGCTTATCGGCGCGATGGAGGCGTTCGCTGACGAAGAGGATGGCTGCTGTAACCAGGAGAAAGAGTGAGACTGCGAGCGGGCTATCGAATGCCTTTTCGACGACAGGTTTGAGCAAGAGCCCCAAGACTGCGGCTGGGAGGCTGCCCAGGAGGATCAACCACGCCAGGCGGGCATCGGGATCATCGAACGGGCGTCGCTGAAGAATTCCGCTCAGGGCAGCAGTGAACATACTCAGGAGTTCCCGCCGGAAGTAGAGGATGACAGCTAGAGTAGTCCCCCACTGAATCAGGATGTTGAAGATGAACGCAGTTGTGGGGTCGAACTGCCAATTGAGAAGCCAGGGTACGAGCACCAGGTGACCACTGGAAGAGATGGGGAGGAATTCGGTTACTCCTTGCACGATCCCGAGAACAAAGGCTTGAAAAGGGGTCATCGATCACTCCACGTCTTGCCGGTGTTTGTTGAAATGAGCACGGAACTCAGCCGCAAAAATCTCTAGATTTCCAGCGATGATGGAATTCCTGAGATCGGCAGCGAGAGCGGTGAGCATAGTGATGTTGTGGATGGAGAGCAGCGTGGCGGCGAGCATCTCCCCCGTATTGCATAGGTGGCGGATGTAAGCCCGGGTGAAGGTCGTACAGGTATAGCAGGAACATTCTGGGTCTAGCGGTCGTTCATCATCGGCGTACTGCGCTTTGCGCATGTTCATCCGCCCGCGCCGGGTTTGCGCGCTGTGGTTGCGAGCCATCCGTGTTGGCAGGACACAGTCGAAGAGATCCACCCCGCGCTGAACAGCTTCCACGAGGTCCTCCGGGCTGCCGACGCCCATCAAGTACCTCGGCCGATCTGCAGGCAGCACATCATCGATGACTTCGAGCATTGCCTTCATCTCCGTTTTTGTTTCGCCGACAGAAAGACCCCCGATGGCGATACCCGGGAACTCGAGACTGGCGATGAATTGCGCGGACTGTTCGCGTAAGTCGGAGAACACACCGCCCTGCAAGATTCCGAAAAGAGCTTGATCGTCCCGCTTCTTCGCGGCCAGACAGCGTTCAGCCCAGGCGTGGGTCCGGGAGAGGGCCGCCTCATTCTCGCCGCGGTCGTATGGGGCAGGGCATTCATCGAGGGCCATGATGATGTCCGCGCCGAGTTGTTCCTGGACGGCGATGACGCTTTCCGGTGTGAAGCGAAGGGTTGTTCCATCGAGATGGGATTTAAACGTAACCCCATCCGCATCGATCTCGCGTTGCTTGGCTAACGAAAAGACCTGAAAGCCGCCGGAATCCGTGAGGATGGGTTTCTGCCAGCCCATGAATGTGTGCAGCCCTCCAAGAGAAGCGATCCTCTCAGCGCCAGGTCGCAGGAAAAGATGGTAGGTATTGGCAAGGACGAGCGTTGCCCCTGCTGCCTCGATTTGGCGCGGCGTCAATGCTTTGACCGTCGCCTGGGTGCCCACCGGCGCAAAGATGGGTGTGAGCAGTTCGCCGTGCGGTGTTTGCAGGGTTCCCGCTCGTCCGCGGCCATCCTGTGCTGTCAGGTGAAAGCTGAAATCAGCCATCATAACGGATTCCACGCTGACAGATTGTGGAGAGGATGATGTCAGCGGTCTTCAGGAAGCGTTCCATGCGGAGTCTCATAGCGCTCGATTATACCCATGCCTCCAATAAGTTGTCATCTCTGGGTGACGCCTTTATACTCAGCGCCATGAATTCTAAAGACGACTATTCCACCTGGGTCGAAGTCGATCTCGGGGCGATCGAGGAGAACGTCCACTACTTCTTGCAGAGCACGGGCAGGCAATTCATGGCGGTCGTTAAGGCTGAAGCCTACGGGCATGGCGCGATTCAAATCGCTAAAACAGCGTGCAAAGCGGGAGCGAGCTGGTTAGGCGTCGCCCGTGCGGAGGAAGCGTTTGAGTTGCGGGTTGCCGGCATCGACGAGCCGATCTTTCTCCTGGGCTGGACTCCGCCTGCGCGGTTGGAAGCGTTAATTGAAGCTAATGTCTCGTTAACTTATTGGGATGAAGCGCAGCTGACGGATATTTCCCGAGCTGCGGAGAAGGTCGGTAGTAGGGCGAACGTCCACCTCAAAATCGACACAGGGATGAGCCGAGTAGGCGTAAAGCCGGAGGAGGCAACACAACTGGCTCAGGAGGCAGGGCGAATACCGTCCGTGTATCTCGAAGGCGTATTCACCCATTTTGCGCTGGCGGATGAGTCGGATCCGGCCAGCACAGATTCACAGCTGCGGATATTTCACGAAATCATATCCAGTTGGGAAACATCGGGTCTTCGCCCTCCGTTGGTGCACTGTGCCAACTCAGCCGCTGCGCTGCGCAGACCGGAGGCGTGGTATGACCTCGTGCGGGTGGGAATCGCGATGTACGGGTTGCACCCTTCAAGCGCCTGTAAACTGCCGGGAGTCGTGCGGCCGGCGCTCACTTGGAAATCCCGTCTCTCACAGGTAAAAGTGCTCCCGCCCGGGCGGGGGATCAGTTATGGGCACATTTACACAACGTCGTCTGAGGAGAGGATTGGGACAGTCCCTGTGGGTTATGCGGACGGTTTCCGGCGTGTAGAGGGGAATGAGGTTCTTGTGGGGGGAAAACGGGTTCCGGTCGTCGGTCGGGTGACGATGGACCAGATCATGGTCCAACTCGATTCTATCCCTGACGCACAGCCTGGGGATGAGGTTGTTATCATCGGCTCACAAGAGGCGGAGCGGATCAGTGCAGAAGATGTGGCCGATCGCTGGGGGACGATCAACTACGAGGTCACAAGCGGGATTCTGAACCGCGTTCCGCGCCTTTATTCGTAATCAACCTAAAAATTGGAATTTCTATGATTCCGATTGATGTGACCCAGTGGATGGGTCCTTGCGATGTGGCCGTACTCGAGGAAAAACGAATTGATTCTTGGTGCAGGACGTGTTCTCCCTTCCAATGCTTTCAATTAAAAGCCAGTCCAGAATCTTGACATAGCATACGGTGTCATGCTAAAGTGTAGCCATGTAGTATCACGGTACTACTTCCGGTTCTGATGTTCCCAGGAGGGGGAAAGCATGAAGCTCATCCGGTGTCTCACAGTTGCGGCGATGTTCGCCGCGCTTTTTGTTTTCGCGAACCTTCCTGCGCTATGGATGGTCGGTTCATCACGAAATCTAGTTTTACCGATAGCAGGCGCTGGGTTGTGTGAATGAGCCCTGTTATCGGCCTCGTGACGATCCCTTAGGGGGAGTTCTCACGCCAGTGGGATCTTCAAGGTGCGAGCGGCGTGGCGGTTCGGACAGAGGTGTCGGCGCAGTCCGGCACAGCCGACGTCACGCCGCTTTTTGTCTGTGCGATTTGATAACTCTGCATTTCAAAAAAAATCTCACAATATATCCTTTCACAAACGCTTGCCATAAATCACTGATTTCCGGACTTGGAAGCCTGCTCCATCTGGCAGGTTAACTGTCTGAGACCCAACATCATGAAACCCCATGTGCTCGAAGAAGCGGATGGCTCCCATATTGTTTTCGCGAACGCTGGCGTGAACACCTTGAACCCCTGCTGACTTTGCCTGTAAAAGGAAGCCTTCCATTAGTTTTTTGCCGATTTGCTGGCCGCGAAAATCACCCATGATATTAATATGTAAGTGCGCTGGGTACTCCTCATCGGAAACTTCCTGGGGGAAACCTCCCTGAAACCAGGTTCGCATCAAAGCCCTAATCAGCTGCCATGTTTCTTTACGCCAAAGTGCACCGTTATAAATTGCGCGGAAGATAGCGGCAGGAACCACGCGTAAGACAACGATCATTTTGTATCGTGTGGGGTCCATACAGCCTGAGATGTAGCCGACAACCGATCCCGCGTATTCAGCCACCCACAAGGATCGCGGTTCGTAATCAGTGTAGTAGCGTGTCAACACATCAGCGAGCACATCAGGATCACTGAAAACTAAGCGATTCTGTTCTCCCCGATCAGAAGTCTCGTAGGAGATGCGGCGGATGGTAGACCGGTCGTCCTCTTTATACGGGCGGATAATGACATTCATATTCAGGTTGCGATTGCTCAACTAAATAACATCCAGTGATTTATGGCCGACTGAATCTCGACAGGGATCCAATTCGCAGACTCCACACATACGCTGACAGTCTTCAACAAGTATCTATATATTTAAGAAATCAATTTCCTCTAACCCTCCGGTAAACAATCAGCCAACATCGCACTCTCCAACCGCACCCGTCACGCCGCTAATTAATTAAGACCCAAATTCCCATTGCCGGATTTAATTTGAATAGATTATTCAGACAGGTACGCTCGTTTCGCTGCCTCGTAAACATGCTTAAGGGGTATACCAAGCTGTAAGGCTATTCTCTGGCAATCTTCGTATTCGGGTGAAACGTTCTTGACGACATCGCCTAGTTTTCCCACCATTACACTTACCATGCCATACTCAGTTTCTACGTCGATGCTCATCCTGCTCAGCTTCTTTCTCTTGACCTCGGAAAACCTCACCCCGAGGGTTGTCGTCTCCTCAAAGAATACATCGA